>DASXHG010000430.1:0-4129 GCA_036488625.1 Solirubrobacteraceae bacterium
CATTGCTGGATCAGGGCGACCACGTCAACGCCGCCGCCGGACGAGGTCACGACCGGCGGATTAACGTGAGAAGCCGCAGCGACGGCGGTGATCACGGCAGCACTCAGCATCGGTGAAGACCTTCATCGGCGCCGGCGCGGAATTCCTAAACCCTGGACAGGCGTGGATTGGGGGCGTACCCCCGCCCGACCTTCGCACACGGCCGCCCCTCGAGCAGGACGACGTCAGCCGTGAAGTCATTCTCGCCCCGCAGCAGAGACGATCCGACGCCGTACGCGTCCACGGCCACCCCGGCGTCTTCGAACTCCCGGATGCGGGCGGCGGTGAAGCCCCCGGAGACGACGATCCGGACATCGGGGAAGCCGGCGCCGTCGAGCGCCCCGCGGACCTTCTCGACCAGCCGCGGGTTGACCCCGGTGGGCTTGAAGCCGCCCATCTCCTCCCACAGGGAACGATCGACGAGCTGCTCGGAGGTATCGAGACGGACTCCCCACAGGCGGGGCCCGAGCGCGGCCGCAACGTCGAGCGCGGTCTTGACCGAGTCGTTCTCGAAGTCGGCCAGGACCGTGATGTTCATCTCGTCGTGGTAGCGGTCGGCGAACTTGACCGCCGCCTTGACGGTGTCGCCGCCGTAGGCCGCGATCAGGCCGTGCGGGACCGTGCCCACACCGCGGCCGCCCCACCACGAGGCCTGGGCGTCAGTGGAGACCCCGATCGCGCCGGCCACGTGGGCGGCCCAGCCGTCCCCGGTCTGCACGAGCCAGTGATCGTGGCGGGCGGGGAAGAACAGCACCTGCTTGCCGTTGGCGGCGCGGACGACCTCGTTGACGTTGCGCATGATCAGCGAGCGGCGCGCGAGGCTGCCGAGATACACGGTCTCCAGGTGCGCGAACAGGGTGTAGTCGCCCTCGATCGTCATCACCGTCTCCCGCGGGGCGATGCGGTCGCCCTCGTGCAGGGCATTGACCACGAGCTGATCCCAGCCGGAGATGAATTCGCCGTCCACGAACCGTCCCGCGCACGTCTTCAGGACCGCGATCGCCTCGTCGATGCCGCCCAGGATCGAGTCTTCCTTCTGGAACACCTGCATGGTCACGTGTGGGTGCTCGCCCTCGGACTCGAGCAACTCCTTGGTGTAGACGAAGTACGCGTCGGAGTAATAGCCGGCCCGGATCCGGTCGACCGGGAGCCGGAAGATGTCCGGGTGCAGCCGGGGCGATACCTCCGTCGGCATGGGCTGAGTCTATTGAGGGGGCTAACCGACTGGGGTCGCTCTGCGCTTGGCCCGCCGCTCGGAGACCGCGGCGATCAGCACGCTGAACTCGAACAGGAGGTAGAGCGGGACGATCTCGAGCAGCATCGTGATGACGTCACTGGGGAGGAGCGCCGCGGCGACCACGCAGGCCAGCACGGCGTAGCGACGGTGCTGCCGGAGCTGGGCCGGGGTGACGAGCCCGGCCCGGGTGACGGCGATGATGCCCACGGGGATCTGGAACAGCAGGCCCATGGCGAGCAGAGTCGTGGCCGCGAACTTGTAGTACTGATTGGCCTGCACGAGCACGTTGAACTCGCCGCTGTTGAAGTTCTGAAAGAAGTGCAGCGCGGCCGGCAGGACCACGAGGTAGCCGAACGCGATTCCGGCGGCGAACAGGACGGGGATCGCGAGCGTGACCGGCAGCATGTGGCGGCGCTGCTCCGGTGAGAAGGCGGGCATCAGGAACCCATAGGCCTGGAGCAGGAGAACCGGGAGCGACAGGATGAGGGCGAAGATCAGGGTGACGGTCAGCGTGCTCGTGAACGGTTCGCCGATGCCGAGCGTCACGGGGCGGTCCCCGCGGGGCGCGGCCGAGAGCGCCTTGACGTCCTTGCCCAGGCTGTGCTGGACGGTGGCCAGTGCGGCGCGCGCGGTGCCCGACCGCGACTGGGCCTGCAGGACGCCGGCCACGCGGCTGAGCTGGGTCGCGACGTCCCGCGCGCTGACCTGGACCCGGTAGGTGGCGCCGAGCGGACCGCCGCCGGAGCGGACCTGCTGCTGGGTGTTATGGGCCAGAGGAGCGTTGACGATGCGCAGCAGCTGGTGGTTTTGCCAGAAGCAGAAACCGAACGCGGCGAGAACCGCGATGACCGACACGATGAGTCTCGAGCGAAGCTCGTCGAGGTGGTCGACGGCGCTCATCCGCGCCTCGTGGGTTACGGGGCGAAAGGCGACGGAGGCCAGGGCAGCCGGGGTCTGCATGGAGTCGGCCGGGTGCCGGGCGGAGCCCGATCAGGCCGCCGGCGGGACCGGGAGGTGAGTCTCGGGCTGATCGACCGGGCGGGGACCAAACGCCGACGGCCCCTCGACCTCTGACGGCTGAGCGTGGTCTGTGCTGACTGACTCCTTGAAGCCCCGGAGACCCTCGCCCATCGACTTGCCCAGCTCGGGCAGGCGCTTGGCGCCGAAGACCAGCAGTACGACGATGAGGATGATGGCGATGTGAAGGGGGTTCTCGAGACCCATGAGCGCTGCTCCGATCGGTTGGCTTGACCTGGGCTGACCGTTCCTACGGACCACGGAGCAACCCGGATCACCGGTGGCCCCGAACTGGGGCCGCCGGTTGGACTCAGGTCAGTAGCTCGCGGGCGATGTCGCGGAAAAACGTGGCCGCGAACCCGAGGTCGCGAACGTCGATGCGCTCGTCGGCGTTGTGGACCAGCGGCGCCGCCTCGAGCAGGCCCTGGTGGCGCTGGGGGAAGAATCCGTAGGCCACGCAGTCGGGGAAGGCGTCGCGAAACCAGCGCGAGTCCGAGAAGCCGGGCAGGATCACCGGGACCGTCTTCGCGCCGGGATCATTGCGCTCCACCCAAGCGGAGATGGCGGTCATCAGCTCGCTCTGGACCGGGGACTGGTTTCCCACCACCTGCTCGGTGAACTCGATGCTCAGCTCGTCGGTCTCGGCGCCCAGGACCTGGGTAATCCGCTCGCGGGCCGCCGCCTCGCCGAGGCCGGGCGGGACGCGGCAGTCGACCCGAACCTGAGCTCGCGAGGGGATCACGTTGATCTTGCCCGAGGCGCTCGACATCGTCGGGGTCAGGGTGACGCCGAACATCGGCTCGATCAGCGTCCGCAGGCCCGGATCGATGGCCGCCAGACGCTCGAGCGCGGCGCCCGGATCATCGGCGTCCTCGCCCAGCCCGCGCAGCAGCGCGGCCGGGCCTTCGGTCACGGCGTAGCCCTCGGGCGGGGCGGCCAGGGCGGCCAGCACGGGCGCCAGCTTGAGCAGCGCGTTGTCGCCGGTGCGTGGCAGCGAGGCGTGGCCGGCCGCTCCGTGAGCGATCACGTTGAAGCGAAAGATGCCCTTCTCGGCGCAGCAGACCCCGTACCGCCGAGCACCGTCGTACTCGAAGGACTCGCCGCCGCCCTCGTTGAGGAGCATGTCGCAGCGGGCCTGGTCGGGATGGTGCTCGCACAGCCAGTGGGCGCCGACGTCGCCGCCGGTCTCCTCGTCGGCGACGAAAATGAGCTTCAGCGTTCCCCGCGCCGGGCGCCACCCCTGTCGGGCCAGGGCCACGCCCGCCACCGCCTCGGCCGCCACCTGGGACTTCATGTCCAGGGACCCTCGCCCCCACAGGTAGCCATCCTCGAGGTCGCCCGACCACGGATCGTGGCGCCACTCCGACGCGTCGGCGAGGACCGTGTCGACGTGGCCCAGGAAGCCGAGCGTCGGCCCGGGCTCGGCGCCGGGCAGGTCGGCGATCAGGTTGGGCCGCTCGGGGGTCGCGCCCAGGATCTGGGTCTCAAACCCGGCCTCGCGTACATAGGCCTCGAGGTATTCGATCGCCGCGCGCTCGTTGCCGGGCGGGTTGACGGTGTTGAAGCGGACGAGGTCCTGGAGGACCCGGATCGCCTCGTCCTGGAGCGCTTGGTCGGCCATGGCGGTCCAGGGTAACGGCGTAGGATGCTGGCCGTGGCCGCTCCCGCGACCGACCTCGCCCTCGCCCAGGAGCTGGCCGACGCCGCGGACGCGATCACCATGGCCCGCTTCCGCGCCGACGATCTGGTCGTGCAGACCAAGCCCGACCTGACGCCGGTCAGCGAGGCGGATACGGCGGTTGAGCGCGAGCTTCGCCGGCGCCTGGGCGCGGCCCG
>DASXHG010000345.1:0-16016 GCA_036488625.1 Solirubrobacteraceae bacterium
TACCGGCGGCGAACCCAGTTGATCGGCGCCAGCCGCTCGATCAGGACGCGCAGCCAGCCAGGGTAAATCCGGTTCTCGCGCGGCAGCATCCAGTTGCCGGTCCGCTGGTAGACGGTCAGCTGCGCCGCCTGGCCAGCCAGGCGGGGAACGAACTGGACGGCGCTGGCGCCCGTCCCGATCACGGCTACCCGCCGCCCGGCCAGCGAATAGTCGTGGTCCCAGCGCGCGGAGTGAAAGCTGTGGCCGCGGAAGCGCTCGCGCCCCGGGAAGTCGGGAATGGACGGCCGGTTGAGCTGGCCGGTGGCCAGGATCACCACGTCGGCCTCGTGTTCTAAACCGCCCTCGGTGCGAACGCGCCACACCGACCGCTGCTCATCAAACGCGCACTCGCTGACGCGCTGCGATGTCTCGACGATCCCGTTGACGCCGTGCTCGGAGGCGACGCCGCGCAGGTAGCCCAGGATCTCTTCCTGTGGCGAGCACAGCCGGGACCAGTCGCGACGCTGCGCGAACGAGTACGAATAGAGATGGCTGGGGACGTCGCATGCCGCGCCCGGATAGGAGTTGTAGAGCCAGGTGCCGCCCGTCCCGGCCGCCGCCTCGAGGATCTTCACGTCCGTAAACCCGTGCCGCCGGAGCTCGATCGCAGCCGCGATGCCGCCGAACCCGGCCCCGACGATCAGCACCCGTGTCGGCTGTCCTGCGTTTTCCGTCACTAGCCTCTCGCTCGTGTCCGCCGCTCAGCGCCCATCCTAAGCCTTCGATGGAGCACGTTCGCGAGGATGGCTACGCCATCACCACCGATCCGCAACGGATCGACCTCGATGTCGTCTGGGGCTTTCTGCGGGAGAGCTATTGGTCGCCGGGCATCGAGCGCGACACGGTCGCCCGCGGGGTCGCCAACTCGATCCCGTTCAGCCTGTGCGATCCGCACGGGAGCCAGGCGGGCTTTGCCCGGGTGGTGACCGACCGGGCCCGGTTCGCGTGGCTGGCCGACGTGTTCGTGCTCGAAGCGCATCGTGGCCGCGGCCTTGGCGTGTGGCTGGTGCAGACGATCGTGTCGCACCCCGAGCTCAGCGGTCTGCGCATGCTGTTGGCCACCGCCGACGCCCACGGGCTCTACGCCCGGTTCGGATTTGAGCCCGTCGACGAGGCGCGGATGATGGAGCGCCGGCGGCCCTAGACGCACCGGTGTCTTGTGGCCGCCAGAATGTCGGCACTGGACAAAGGAGACACGCGGATGGATCTGACTTTCAACCCCGACGAGATCGCCTTCCGGGATGAGCTGCGAGCCTGGTTTGAGGCCCACGATCCGGGCCGGGAGCCCGACGGCGACGAGGACGCTCACTACGCCTGGCGGCGCGATTTCCAGCGCGAGCTGGCCGAGGGCGGTTGGGCGGCGGTGCACTGGCCGGTCGAATACGGCGGTCGCGGTGCCACCTTGATGCAGTCGGCGATCTTCTTCGAGGAGCTGGGGCGCTCGGGCGCGCCCCTTCCGGCCAACGTGCTCGGCCTGCTCCTGGCCGGGCCGACGATCATGACCTGGGGTACCCCTGAACAGAAGGATCGCTACCTGAATCCGATCCTCACCGCCGAGGAGATCTGGTGCCAGGGCTTCTCCGAGCCCGACGCCGGCTCCGATCTGGCCAGTCTGAAGACGCGGGCGGTCAAGGACGGCGACGAGTGGGTGATCTCGGGCCAGAAGGTGTGGACCAGCGGGGCGCAGTACTCGAAGTGGTGCATGCTCGTGGCCCGGACCGACAGCGAGGTGCCCAAGCACAAGGGGCTCACCTACTTCCTGATGGACATGGAGCAGGAGGGGGTCCAGGTTGTCCCGCTGCGCCAGATCACGGGTGAGCCCGAGTTCAACGAGCTGTTCATCGACGGCGCGCGGATCCCCGACGAGAACGTGCTCGGCGGGATCGGCAACGGCTGGAAGGTGGCTCTGACCACGCTCATGAACGAGCGCTCCGGGCTGGCCTTCTTTCTCCAGGTCCGCCTCCGTCAGCTGCTTGACCGGGTGATCGACGAGGCGGCCGGCCGCGGTCTGCTCGACGATCCGGTCGTCGCCGACAAGATCGGCGATTTGCATTTGAAGGCCGAGGTGCTGCGCTTGACCGCCTACCGCGGGCTGACCGCGATCGAGAAGTACGGGAGCCCCGGCCCCGAGGGCTCGCTGACCAAGTGGATGTGGTCAGACACCAACCAGCAGCTGACCCAGTTCGCTGCCGATCTGATCGGACCGGACGCGCTGATGGCTGGCGGCCGCTGGTCCTACGAGCTCCCGCGGGCGCGCGGCAACTCGATCGAGGGCGGGACCACCGAGGTGCTCAAGAACATCGTCGCCGAGCGCGTGCTCGGACTGCCCAAGGCCCGATAGAGGAGGACGACATGGATTTCGATCTGACTGAGGACCAGCGGGAAATCAAGGGCGTGGCGCGCGAGCTGCTCGCCGCACGCTCGCCGATGGCCAAGGTGCGTGAGGCGGCCGATGCCGCCCAGTACGACCCGTCGCTGTGGGCGGAGATCGTCGAGCTGGGCTGGCCCGGGATCGCGGTCGCCGAGACCCACGGTGGTCAGGGCCTGGGGGCGGTGGAGCTGGCCATGCTGCTCGAGGAGCTTGGGTACGCGTGCGCCGCCACGCCCTTCATGTCGACCGCGGTGGCGGCGGCGGCGATTCAGGCCGCGGGGACCGACGCCCAGCGCGAGCGGTGGCTGCCCGGTCTGGCCTCCGGCGAACTGACCGCCGGGCTGGGGCCGAGCGAGCTCGTGGCCGACGGCGAGGGCGCCGCGGTGGTGGTGGTGCTGGACGGTGACGAGGCCCAGCTGATCGCCGAGCCTCAGGCCGAGCCGGTGGTGACGATTGACGGGACCCGTCGCTTTGCCCGCGTCAGCGGTGAGGCCGAGCCGCTCGGCGCCGGCGCCGCCGGCCGGGTTCTGACCGGGGTGTCGGCAGAGGTGGTCGGAGTCTGCCAGCGAGCGCTGGAGATGACCCTCGAATACGTCAAGGACCGCAAGCAGTTCGGTGTTCCCGTCGGCTCCTTTCAGGCTGTCGCTCACCGGTGCGCTCAGATGCTGTTGCAGACCGAGAGCGCGCGTTCGACGGCCTATTTCGCCGCCTGGGCGGCAGAGGCCGATGCCGATCGCCTCGGCGAGGCAGCAGCGCTGGCCGCGGCCGCCGCCGCCGACGGCGGCCGGGAGGTGACGGCGAGCGCGATTCAGGCCCACGGCGGTATCGGCTTCACCTGGGAGGCCGACGTGCACTGGCTCTACAAACGCGCCCAGCTCGACGCCGCGCTGCTCGGTGGCGGCGGTCGTCACCGGGCCGCGCTGGCCCGGGCTGCAGCGGCTCGGTCCGCGGTGGGGGCCGGAGATGCGGTTCCGGCTGGGTCAGCGGTTTCGGCCCGCTGACCCGGGTCCCGCGGCCAGCGGCGCGGATGAAGGGCGTCTTGCAGCCGACAGGAACCCTGCGCTGACCGGCGAAATAGCCCCACCCGTCCGCAACCGTGAACGCAGGAGAGGGCCATGGGCTACCACGAAGACCAGCCGGTCGAGATGCTCGAGCAGGACGACATGACGGAGAGCGAGGAGCACGGCGGCGCGCCGCCGGTCGGCGCTCGCCTGGCCGGCTTCAAGGACCGGATCACCGGTGCGCTGGCCCACCTCGACAAGGGACGCCTCGATCAATTCGGGCTTGACTCCGGCGCGCACCTGGATGAGGTCCACGACGTGGTCGGCGAGATCAACGGGATCGGCTACGACCCCGACGTGCCCGAGTACGAGATCGAGCCCGACGGCGGTCAGCCCACGCAGTACATCGAGATGCCCGAGGCCGAGTCCTCCGCGGACCACGAACCGGCGCCCACCCCGGCCTTCCCGGTCGGGCGGTTGGGCTACAACCGGGCGGCCGTCGACGCTCGCATCGCCGAGCTCGAGGCCGAGCTGGCCGAGCTTCGGGCCATGCCTTCCCAGCCGTCGATCAACGAGGAGATCGAGCGGCTCGGTGAGCAGACCGCGTCGATTCTGGTCGTCGCGCACGACCAGGCCAACCAGACGACGCGGGCGGCCGAGGAAAAGGCCCAGGCGACAACCCGTCTGGCCCAGGAAGAGGCCGACCGGTGTATCGCCCATGCGGCCTCAAACGCCGTGGCCATCACCGAGAAGGCCAAGCGCGAGCTGAGCGAGCTCGACGAGGAGACCGACACGGTCTGGCGCGAACGCACCCGGCTGCTCGAGGACGCCGAGACCGTGGGCAACGCGCTGATCGCGATGGCGGCCGAGGCCAAGGCTCGCTTTCCGGCCGAGGGCAAGGCGGCCTCGTCGACCCCTGCGACTGCGTCGGTCCCGTCGGGTCCGCGGGCCCCCGTGGTCCCACCCCCTGTGGCCGGCGTCTAGAGCACGCGCCGGGTGACGCCGGCGGCGACGCGGTGGCGGGCGTACATGTCCGCCACCCAGCGTCCGCCCGGGCGCTGCGCCAGGTCGGCGATGAACTCTCGTCCGCGCTCGGGCACCTCAGCCACCAGCGGGTAGGGGAACTGGGGCGGGAGGACCGCGGGGTAGAACAGCGAGGCGGCCGTGAGGTCGGCGACCGAGAAGCCGTCGCCGACCAGGTAGCCGTTGGGCTGGAGCTCTGCTTCGAGACGGTCCATGGCCACGACCGTCGCCGCGCGGCTCTCGGCGGCCGCCGCCGGGTTGATGTTCAGCACGCGTCGCATCGCCCGGCTCAGGATCGGGAACCCGGCGCTGAACAGCCCGCGGGCCACCGGCGGCTGCCCGCGGGTGAACAGCGGCTCGACGATGTCGGGGCGTTCGAGCAGGACCTCGTAGACGGCGCGGCGGATATGGGGGCCGAGTTGCTCGTCAAAGAAATCCTCGAGCTCGAGCGCGCGCCGGCGCTCCACCGGGTCAAGCGGGTACAGCGGCGGCTCAGGCCAGCGCGCCTCGAGTGCGGCGATGATCCGGGTCGAGTCGCCGATCATCCGACCGTCAAGGTCGAGCACCGGTGTCGTGTCGACGTCGCCGGTCAGCCGGCGGGTGATGAGGGCGTGGGCGCCCGGGAGGAGCGAGCGGCGGCGATGATTGACCCGCTTGTAGTCAAGGGTCCAGCGCACCTTCTCGTTGAAGTGCGACAGCTCGAGCTGCCACAGGCGCACGCGGCACGACGCAGTCGCAGTCGCCGTATCGATCGTCTCGCGCATCGAAGGCGCCGATCGTAACCCGCGCGGGTACTGCCAACATCGGCCGATGGCATTTGTTCTCACCACTGATCCGGCCGAGTTCAGCGACCAGGCGACCCCGTTTCTCGAGACCAACCTCGAGTGCAACGTGCTGGCCACCGTCCTCATCAGCGTGCTCAGTGGCCGTTACCGCGACGTACAGCCGGTGTTCGGCTATCAGCTGGATGGGCTGGGCGCGGTTACCGCCGTCGCAATGCGCACCCCGCCCGCCGCGATGCTCATCAGCTCGCTCGCGCCGGACGCGATTCATGTGCTGCTCGAGGCTTGGTTGCGGCTGGACCCCACGCTGCCTGGTGTCAACGGACCACCCGAGACCGCTCGGGGTGTTGCCGCTGCCTGGTCTCGCCTCACCGGCGGCCGGGTGCATATGGCCCGGGCGATGGCCATGCACTCGCTGCAGCAGGTCAGCGACCCGCCGCGACCGCCGGAGGGCCGGCTGCGTCCGGGGATGCGAGATGAGCGCGACCGGCTGATCGCCTGGTGGCGGGCCTTTGCCGATGAGGCTGGTGGCGACGGTGCCGCCGGGGCGGAGGCCAATGTCGATGCCCGGCTGCCGCACCAATCCATCTTGCTCTGGGATGACGGCGGGCCGGTCTCACTCGTGGCCGTCCAGCCGGCGGTGGCCGGGGTAGTCCGGATCGGGCCCGTCTACACGCCGCCGGAGCACCGACGGCACGGCTACGCTGGGGCCGCGGTGGCCGAGGTCAGCCGCCGGGCGCTGGCCGCGGGAGCGCACACATGCATGCTCTTCACCGACCTCGATAACCCGACCTCGAACAAGATCTACTTCGAGCTGGGCTACAGACGGTTCGCCGATTGGGAGGAGTACCGTTTCAGCGCGGCGTGAACCTAGAGCAGGCCACGCAATACGGCCAGGCCGCGCTCGACCTCGGCGAAGCTCGTCGTCAGCGGCGCTAGCCCGACTCGGATGATGTCGGGCGGGCGATAGTCGGTGATCACCCCGCGTGCGGCGAGCGCGCGACACAGCTCGGCGGCCTGTGAATGGACCAGGGCCACGTGGCCGCCTCGCTCGGCGCTGATACGGGGCGATCCCAGCACCACCCCCCGCGGCGCAAGCCACTCGTCGTGGCGGGCGATCACGAATTCGCCCAGCGCCACCGACTTGGCGCGCAGCGCGGCGATCCCGGCCTCGCAGACCAGATCAATCCCGGCGGCCACGGCATTCAGGGCCAGGACGGGCGGTGTCCCGGACAGAAAGGACGCGATTCCCACGGCCGGCTCGTACCCCGGGGCCATGAGAAACGGGTCGCGCCGGCCGAGCCAGCCCCAGATCGGCTGGCGCAGCGCGGGCTGGTGCTCGGCGCGGACGTAGAGGAAAGCCGGCGCTCCCGGACCGCCATTCAGGTACTTGTAGGTGCAGCCGGTGGCGAGATCGGCGCCGCTGGCGTCGAGCTCTACCGGCGCCACGCCCGCGCTGTGGGAGAGGTCCCACAGGGCCAGCGCACCCGCCTCGTGGGCGACGGCGGTGATCGCGGCCATGTCGAGCAGGAAGGCCGACCGGTAGGCGACGTGCGAGAGGGCGACGAGCGCGGTCTTCGGACCCACGACGGCGGCTACATCGGCCGGCCGCGGGCCTGCGTCGGGAGCGGCCTCGATCCAGCGGACGGTCAGGCCGCGGCTCTGCGCCAACCCCTCCAGCACGTAGCGGTCGGTGGGAAAGTTGTCGCGATCGGTGACGATCTCGGTCCGCTCGGGACGGGCGTCGAGCGCCGCCGCGGCGAGCTTGTAGAGGCACACGGTCGTCGAGTCGGCCACGGCAACCTGGCCGGCGCCAGCGCCGAGCAGCTCGCCGCCGAGGCGATCACCGACCGTGAGGGGGAGCTCCATCCAGCCCTCATCCCAGCCGCGGATCAGCCGCTCTCCCCACTCGCCGACGACCGTCGCCATCCGCTCCGGCGTGGCGGCCGGAAGCCTGCCCAGCGAGTTGCCGTCCAGGTATACGAGCCCGTCCTCGGCGGGCGTGAAGCGATCGCGGAAGCTTGCCAGCGCGTCGCGCTCGTCGAGCGCTGCCGCCGAGATCAACTCACTCGGGGTCATGGGCGAGCTCGGCCATCTGGGCGAACGCCTCCAGCGCGCCCGCCGGTTCGGGCGCGCCGTCCAGTTCGCGGAAGATGGACGCCACGTTCACGGCCAGGCGCTCGCGCTCGCCCCACTGCGCCCAGCGGTCCATGCTCAGCTCGCGCGCCGCCTGGACCGGCGTCAAGCCTCTGTCGTGCAGGGCTCCGGCCTGGTCGTAGAGGTACTGGAAATACGCCTTCACCTCCGCCACCGCCGCCGGCGTGGCCAGCGGACCGTGCCCGGGCACGATCAGCTCGAGGTCCATGCCCAGGATCCGGTCGCAGGCCGCGATCCAGTTCGAGACGGGCCCCGCCCAGGCGATCGGATGCGCGCCGTGGAACAAGATGTCGCCCGAGAACAGGACCCGCTCGGCGGGGAGATGGACCAGCGTGTCGCCACGGGTGTGCGCCGGCCCGACCTCGATCAGGCGCACCTCACGGCCGCCCACGGTCAGGTTCAGCTCGCCGGCGAACGTCTCGTCAGGCAGCACGAGCTCGAGGCCGGTGAAGTCGAACTGGCCGAAGCAGTCGAGGAAAAACTCCCCCACGGGACCCATGTTCGGTGCCTGCTCGGCCAACGCCGCGAAGGCCGACGGGGGCAGTTCGGACATCTCCCCGGCGGTCCGCTCGGAGGCGATGATCCGCGCCCCGGCGGTCCCACCCACCAGCTGGTTGCCGTAGCAATGATCGCCGTTGGCGTGGGTGTTGACCAGCGTGTCGATCTGGCTTGCGGCCGGCGTCGCCCGCCGCATCGCGGTCAGCATTCGCTCGGTCAGCCGCCCGTCGAACAGCGTGTCGACGAGCAGGCTCTGCTCGCCGTCGCAGATCAGTCCGGCGTTGCTCAGACCCCAGCCGCCGTCGGGCTGCAGATAGGCGTAGAGCGAGTTGCCGAGCTCGTGCAGACCCTCGCTGTAAGTCATTGGCCGCGGATCCTAAGAGAATGGGGGGCGTGGCTGATGCAGACGCGTTTGAGGCCCTGGAGCTTCGCCCGCTGCGCGCCACCGACGCCGGTGAGCTGCGCAGGATCATGGCCACCGACGCGGTCCGGCGCTGGTGGGGTGAGCCCGAGCCGAGCTTCCCGGAAGACGACGATCCCGACGCGACCCGCTGGACGATCGTCTTCAACGGCGCCGTCGCCGGCCTGATCCAGTTCGCGGAGGAGCTCGAGCCGCGTTATCGCCACGGGACGGTCGACCTGTATCTGGACCCGGCGCTTCATGGGCGGGGCATCGGCACCGAGGCGTTGCGCCGCGTCGTCGATCATCTCGTGACCGCCCGGGGCCACCACCGGGTGACGATCGACCCCGCCCGCGCCAACGCGGCGGCGATCCGCTCCTACGAGAAGGCCGGCTTTCGCCCGGTCGGGGTGATGAGGGCCTACGAGCGTGACCCTGACGGGCCCGACTGGCACGACGGACTGCTCATGGAGTTCGTGGTCGATCCCGCCCGCCCGGCCTCCTGAACGCGGTGGTGGACGAACTCGAGCTTGGCCATGATGTCGGGCGCGAGGGTGAACGGGTACAGGTCGTCACGGCCCATGCTCCGGTTGACGGCGTTCAGCGCGTAGGTGAGCGGTAGCCACGCGTCGAGCAGCTCGGCGAAGCCGCGCTCGCCGGCTTGGGGCTGGGGAGTGATCTTGAGCGAGCGATCGAACTCGACCGCCCGCGGACCGCGGACGCTGACCCCGTACTCGGCGGCCGTCTCCACGGTGTCGCGGATGTGCAGGTAGTGCGCGAATGTCTCGGCCCAGTCCTCCCACGGATGCATCGTCGCGTAGGCGCTCACGAACTGTTCGGGCCAGTTCTCCGGCGCGCCGTCGGTGTAGTGACGCTCCAGAGCGGCCTGGTAATCCTCGCGCTCATCACCGAACAGCTCCCGGCACTCCCCCCAGAGTTCATCGCCGACGATGATCAGGGGCTGGAAATAGTGCCCAAGCTCGTGGCGGAGGTGACCGAGCATCGTCCGGTAGGGCTCGCCGAGTTCCTGGCGCCGCGCCTCGCGCCGCGCGTCATCGGACTCGGCTACGTCGATCGTGATCACGCCATCGGCATGCCCCGTGGTCACCGGCCCACCGACGCTCGAGAGCAGATCGAAGGTCAGCTCTCCGGGCTGCACTCCGGGTAGGCGCAGTTCGAGCAGCTGCATGATCACCCGTCGCTTGGCCTGTTCGGTGCTGGCAAACCGGGCCAGTCCGTCGCCATCGGCGTCGTTGGGTCGAGTCCGGGTCAACGCGCAGGAGCGGCACAGATCCCCGGGCCGGGACACCATCCAATTGCAGCCCGCCACCACCTCATTGGCACAGCGATACAGCGACTGCTCGCCCTCGCCTTCCAGGGCCACGAGGTCAAGTTGCTCGGGGACGAAGCCCAGCGGTGTCTGGCAGTGCAGGCAGACCGTGTTCTCGAAGAAGACCAGGCGTCCGCAGTGACCGCAGGCGAAGGAGAGCATTGGCTTGACGTTAGCCGTGCCTGCTGGGTGTGCCCTGGCGGGGTAGGAAGGCGTATAGAAAGCCGATCGCCACCTCCGCCCCCGAGTTTCAGATTCGCCGCGCGCAGGCGCAGGACGCGCCGGCTTGCGCCCGCCTGCAGGTCACCGACCCCGACGCGCCGCCGCTCGACGACCGGGCCGGGGCCATGGTCCGCAGTCTGCAGCGCGCGGACCGCTGGCTCTGGGTGGCATCCCGCGGGAGCGAGATAGTCGGCTTCGGCCGGCTGGCCGGGCTGGCGCCGGCCGATCCGGGGTCGGGTCCACCGGCCGGCCTGTATCTGAGCGGGGTCAGCGTCAGCCCCGCCCACCGGCGACGGGGCATCGGGCGGGCGCTGACTGAAACGCGGCTGGGTTACGCATTTGGCGAGCAGCATGCCGATCGGGTCTGGTACTTCACCAACGCCAACAACGCGGCCTCGATCGCACTGCATCGCGAGTTCGGGTTCGTCGAGGTGCAGCGGCCGATGCGCTCGGCGCCGGTCTCGTTTGCGGGTGGGGTGGGGGTGCTGTTCACGCTGTCGGGCGAGGCGTGGACGGCGGAAACGGAGCGGGCGTGAACGCCGACGGGTCAGCGGGGTCAGCTACGCTCAGCGGGCGCGTGAGGTCACTGATCCGCGTGCAATCTCGGACTCGCGGCGTTCGACAGCGCCGCCCGGCGACTCGTGGCGTGCCGGCCGAGATCGACCCGGCTCTCATGCACCGTCCTTCCCGATCTCGAAGCGTCTGGGCCTGGGCCGCACTTGGCCTGACCGGCTCGCTGCTCATCGCCTTGGCCGGTCCGGCGTCGGTGGCCGACCCCGCCACGCGCTGGTGGTACACCCCGGCCGTGCCCGGCGGCCGCGGGACGGCCACGGTTCTCGTCTACGTGGGCATTGCCGTCCTCTGTCTGGCCTGGCTCGGGCTCGGTCGCCGCGTGGATGAGGCCGGTCCGCGCAGGCTGCTCGTCATCGCCGGCGCGTGGCTGGTCCCCGTCGCTCTCGGGCCGGCGTTGTTCAGCCACGATGCCTACAGCTATCTCGCCCAGGGAACGGTCCTGCACCTCGGCGACAACCCTTACCGGACCCCGCCGGCGGTGCTGGCCGGGCTGGGTCATGGCCACGTGCTCGCCGCCGTGTCACCGTTCTGGCGCCACGTCACCGCCCCCTACGGACCCCTGTTCCTCGGCCTGATAAGCGTCGTGGTAGCGGTGACCGGATCGCATCTGGTCGCCGGCATCCTCGCGATCCGCGGACTTGAACTTGTCGGCGTCGTTCTGATCGCCCGCTATCTGCCGCGCCTGGCCACGGCGCTCGGCTCCGATCCGTCCCGCGCTCTGTGGCTGGTTCTCCTCAGTCCCCTGCTGATCCTGGAGATGATCGCGGCCGGTCATAACGACGTCCTGATGGCGGGCCTGCTGCTGGCCGGGGTCACCGTCGCCCTTCAGGGCCGTCCGCTGCTCGGTATCGCCCTCTGTGCCCTGGCCGCCACGTTCAAGTTCCCCGCTCTGGCCGGCGCGGCCTTCATCGCCGTCGCCTGGGCCCGCGAGGAGCGCACCCCCGCGGCCCGGGCCCAGTTCGTGGCCGCCGCTGCGCTCACCGCGGCCGCGGTGCTGGCCGCTGTCAGCCTCGTGACCGGTCTCGGCGTGAGCTGGCTGTCGGGCAGCCTGTTCTCATCGCCGGCGCGAGTCCGCCTGGCCATCACCCCGTCCACCGGCCTCGGCTTCACCGCCGCCTCCCTCCTCCACGACGTGGGCGTGGCGGTCAACTCGCGCCACCTCGAGGCCGTGATGGCCGGCGTCAGCACAGCGCTCACCGGGCTCGTCGGGCTGTGGCTGCTGGTTCACGTCCGCGTCCGCCTCCTCGCCGTCTACCTGGGCGGCCTGATGCTGCTCGCGGCCGCCGCGGGTCCCGCCGCGTGGCCGTGGTATCTGAGCTGGGGCCTGGTGCTGCTGGCCGGGGTGCCCGGCGTCCAGCGCTCCCCGGCCCTGGTCGTGGTCAGCGTGGTCAGCGTGTTCTTGATCAAGCCCAACGGGATCCTGGCGCTGCCGCTGCCCAGCGCTCCCGTGGTCATCGCCGTCTACATCGTGCTGGCGGGTCTGTTCTGGCGTTCGCGCCGAGGCGGGCGTGGACGCGGCAATCGGGGACCGGCCGGAGGTATCCAGTCCAGGGCGGTACGGTCGGCACGCGGCGTGGCCTTGACTCGGTTCCGCGGCCGCGACCCTGTCCAGGCGGCGCGAGCGCAATGACCGCCTCGGCCACCCGTACTCCGCCGCCGCCCGGGCTCGCCCCGCGGCTGACCACCGAGCCGCGTGGGCCGCGCCTGTCTCCCAGGCAGCGCGACCGCCTGACGGTGGCCGGGCCGGCCGCCCTGGCCGCGGTCCTGTGCTTCACCTCGCTGACCGGCCGCGGTCTGGGCTTCGACGAGGCGGCCACGGTCACGATCGCGGCTCAGCACGGCGCCAAGCTGATGTCGGGGATCGCCCACGACGGGGGCAACATGTCGGGCTTCTACGTGCTCCTGCACGTGTTGATGAGCTGGTTTGGCAACGGAACCCTGGTCCTTCGCCTGCCCTCGGCGCTGGCCTCGGTGGCCACCGTCGCCTGCACGGCGGCGATCGGCCTGCGGCTGTTCGGGCGCCGCGCCGGACTGGCGGCCGGTCTGTTGGGTGCCGTCAGCCTGCCGCTGATCTTCTGGGCCCAGAACGCCCGCGGCTACGCGCTGATGGTCGCCTTTGTCTGCGCGGCCTACCTGGTCTTCATCGCACAGCGCGACAAACCGCGCCTGGTGGGCTGGATCGCCTACGCGGTGCTGATGAGCCTCGCCACCTATTCGAGCTTCGTCGCCGTCCTGGTCATCCCGGCTCAGCTGCTGACCCTTCTGCCCCGTGGGCAGCGGCGTCGGCTGCTCCCGTTTTCAGTCTCCTTGCTGGGCATCGCGGCGCTCTGTACCCCGCTGATCCTGCTCGCTGCCCGGCGCGGCTCCGGCCAGCTGTTCTGGGTCCCGCGGCCAACGCGCGAGATCGAGGTCCAGGTGCTCCAGTCGCTGACCTCGGCGGGGCTCGAGCCGAGCTTTCATCCCACGGCGACGACGACCCTGCTCCTGGTTCTGACTGTCGGCCTCGTGATCGCGACCGCGGCCGCGATCATCTCGGGCTGGCGGCCCGGGCGGGACCGGGAGAGCTGGGGCGAAGGCCGGGAGCGCTGGGGCGGCGCGCTGGTGCTGAGCTGGCTGATGGTCCCCGTCCTGGCCACGCTCGTCTATTCGCTTCTCTTCCAGCCGCTGTTTTTGCCCCGCAACCTGCTCATGTCGGTGCCGGCGGTGGCCATCCTGCTCGGCGCCGGGGTGGCCCATCCGCGCTTTTCACCCCGAACCACGTGGATCGCGCTCGGGGTCCTGCTCGTGTTGCGCGGTCTGCAGGTCGTGCCCAGCTACGCCACCTCGCCCGAGCCATGGCGCGAGGCCAGTGCCTACGTCCTCGCCCACGACCGGCCGGGAGACTGCATGGCCTTCTACCCCGCCGACGGCCGCATGGCCTTCCAGTACTACTTCGCCCGCCGCAGCGATCGCAGCGGCCGGCTGCCGCGCCCGATCCTCCCGGTGGTGCCGTTCGGAAAAGTGCACAGTTACGTCGAGGACTACGCGACCCTCACGCCCGGCCAGATAACGCGGCGCGGCGCGTCCTGCCGACGTTTGTGGTTCGTCTCCAGCCACGAGGGGCAGCCCGACGGCCCCGCCCGTTCGCGGGCCAACCGGGCGCGCTTCAAGCAGCTCGAGGCGCGGCTCGAGCACGCCTTCGGGCGCGGGCACATCCGCCAGTTCGGATACGCCAGCGCGATCCACGTCCAGCTGCTGTTGGGCCACCGCCGAAGCGGCTGACGGCGATTCGCGCCGCCGGCGCGCTCAGGGTCTGAGCGTCGTGCCCCAGAAGGTGCACACGCTGAGCACGACGAGCAGAATGCCGTTCGCCCACAGGGCCAGCGTCCAGGCCCGGCCGTGGAGGTAGCGTGCGACGACCATGACGGCCGGAAAGGCGGTGATGAGCATCCGTGGATTCGGCGGCACGTACTCGGAGGTCAGGGCCAAGAAGCTGATCGCGGCGGTCCAGGCCAGGGCCTCGACCGAGACCCGGTGACGTTCCCGGAACAGCAGAACCAGCGCCCCGACGAGCAGGAAGGCTCCGATCAGGCCGACGATCAGGTTCAGATTGATCGTCGGATGGTTGAAGTGGTCGAAGCTGATCTCAGTGACCAGCGTCCGGGCGAGGTGGATGATCGCGAACAGGTCGGTCTTCTCGCTCCAGCCGTGATGCTGGGCCTCGTAGTTGGCCAGCGGCGAGCCGGTCCACCGCCACAGGAAGATGGCGAACGCCCCCACCCCGACGGTTGACAGAACCGGGGCGACGATCACTCGGCGCAGGGTCGAGAAGCTGTAACCGTGGCGCCGCCACTCAAGACCGGCGGACAGGGCGCAGACCGGTATCAGCGCCAGCCCGGTGGGCTGGACAGCGGTGGCGAATCCGGCCAGTACACCGGCCAGCAGCCAGCGCCGGCGCTCGAGTGCGAACACGCAGGCGGCGGCCAGCGGGAGCAGCAGGCCCTCCGAGTAGACCATCGAGAACACGACCGAGCCGGGGAAGATGATCACCAGCGCGGTGGCCTTGCGGGCCGTCTCCCGGCCCCACCAGCCGGTGGCCAGGCGGTAGGCGTAGTAGGTGAACACCCCGCCCCCGATCATCGAGATACCGGCGCCGGCCACGGACGCCGCCCAGATCGAGTCCTGTCCGGTGAGGACCATGATGACCGGCTCGACGAGCCAGATGGCGAGCGGGAACAGTGGGAAGAAGCCCAGCGTGGTCTGGGCAAAGGAGACGTGATCCAGGTAGCCGTGGTTGGCTACCTCGCGGTACCACAGGCCGTCCCAGTTGGAGAGCTCGTGCAGGAAGTCGTGGTGGCCGATCGAGCTCTGCAGATACGCGGCCAGCAGCAGCAGCCCTCGTGTGGCCACGTAAATGGCGGTGAGCCACAGCACGTCCTGGCGCGTGGCCGACATGGCCACGCGGCGCGTGCGCGCCTGGACCCGCGCGAGGAGCGGCTCCTCGAGGGTCGTGGCCTCGGACCCGAGAAGGTCCCGGGGCGGCCCTATTTCCTCGGCCCCGGGTCCCGGGTCGAGTCGCTCTGGAACGGCTTCCACGGGCGCGGAGTCTAGATCGGTAATCGGCTTGCGAACCTTAGGAGGACGTGAACGTTTCGCTAGGAAGGCGGTTGGCTGTGGCTACCCGGAGGACGCGGGCTCCAGCCGAACCGACCCGCGCCAGTTGAATCGATCCGAGCAGCTCGATGCGATTCCCTGGCACGGACTCGTCGCCACGCCACCCTTGGCCAGGGCCGAATTCCCGGGCCAGGACACCTTCAGCGGCGCGTACGGGTTGGCGGGGAGACCTCCGGCGCCGACCAGCCCCAGCGAGCGAACCAGGGCGGTAGCGGCGCCGCTGGCCCACAGCGACGGACCGAGTGTGTAGTCCTCGGGCGCGCAGCGGCCCCGGCCGCTCGCGCGCATCGGGATGCCGATCTCGGCGCCAGCTCCGGGAAGGAAGTCGAGGTCGTTGCCGCGCCCGCCGCCGAAGTGAAAGCTGGTCACGCAGGTGTATTTCGTCGGGCCGTTGAAACAACCCTGGTCGACGTAGGTGCGGCTTCGCCGCTCGGTGGCGCTGAGCCTCGAGCCAGCGGGATCGAAGCTGACCGTCGGCACGAGCACGAGTCCCTGCGGGCCTCGGACAGCCGATACCAGGCGGTCGAGGTCGACCGTGTAGCGGACTCGCCACGACAGCGGCGACACGGTGTCCTGCTCCTGCTCGACGAACCCTCCGCCCCCGGAGCACACACTCCGGTAGGTCTGGCTGTAGTTGATGTGCTCGCTTCCCGAGCCCGTGTAGAGGATTGTCACCCTGAACGCCGCGCTGAGTTCGCGTGCCACACTCGGCGGTGGACTGCCCGGCACCGCGCCGCCCTTCCCGGCGTGAAAGAAGCTCGTGTGCAGCCGAGGCGTCGCCGAGCCGGTGCCGTCACCCCCCGCTTTGGTCGGGAACACCCAGCGGACGATCGTCCACGCCGGAGAGATCGCGGAGGAACGGATCGAGACGATCGCCTTGCTCTTGCTGGCCCGCTGGTGAAAGAAGGCCCGCGTGATCGCGGACTTCTCCCGGCCCCCGACCAGCCGGCTGGCCGACGCGCCGGCG
>DASXHG010000465.1:0-3603 GCA_036488625.1 Solirubrobacteraceae bacterium
ACGATTCCCGGCTATCGCCTGGACCGGATCCTGTATCCGGCGTTCGCCTACGCGCTGGCCCTCGGGCGCGTCGCCGCCATTCCGTGGACGCTGCTCGCCGTCAACGTTGGTGCCGTGCTCGCGCTCACGGCGGCCTTCGGAAGTTATGCCCGGCGCCGCGGCTGGTCGGCTTGGTGGGCGCTGGCGGTAGGGCTTCTCCCCGGCCTTCAGTTCGGGGTGCTGGGTGATCTTTCCGGGCCCCTCGCCATGGCCTTCATGCTCGGCGGCCTGATGGCGTGGCAACAGAAGCAGCGCTGGCTCGCTGCGAGCCTGTTATCGCTCGCAGTGCTCACCCGCGAGCCGATGCTCCTGGCCGTGGGGGCGATTGGCATCGACGCGCTCGCGCGGTGGTGGGCGCGCCGCCACGAGCCCGGCGCCCTTTCTCAGTCGGCGCGAGCCGTGCTGCCCGTTCTGGCGCTCCCGGGCGCCGCCTTCCTGGCCTGGCAGGCCTATGTCTACTCCCGCCACGCCCCCGGCACGCTACCCCCCGGCTCGGCCTTCCAGTGGCCGCTGGTCAGCCTGCTCGACCAGGTCGGCAGCGCGATTCGGGGCGGCCCATCGCTGTCCGATGTCTGGGATCTGGCCTATCTGGCGGCCATCGCCGCGGGCATCGCGGCCGCCTTCAGACTCATCCGTGACGGGGTCACCGCCCCCGCGGTTGCCGCGCTGCTGTTCGGACTGCTGGTCCTCGTGCTCCCGTTTGGGAGCGACTGGGGCTACGCGCGAGAAACCGCGCCCCTGTTCGCGGCGTTGCTCCTGGGGGGCCTCGAGCGGGCCAACCGACCGGCGGTCGCAGTGTGCGTAGCGGTTGGGTGCCTCGGCGCGCTCATCCCCTTCACTGTCGCCTGAACCGCGGCTCACGGTAGGTCCAGGGGGTCGCACCGCGCGCCGAACACTGGACAGTCCGGCACTCGATCGGTCTTGAAGCGCTGAGACGCGGGGAATAGGCTCGCCGCCCTCGGACCACGGAGGAGGGCCAGATGAGTGTGCGCAGTTGGTGTTTGTCGGTTACCGTCGCCGGCGCGGCGCTGGCCTTGAATGCGTTGATGCCGGCCGTCGCCCAGGCGATCCCTCAATCGCTATGCATCGGGCATCACCCTCAGGATTTCGTCTGGTACACCGCCAGCTGCACGGGCCACGATGAGCCCGAGCTCGATCCCCTCTCAAACCACGCGGGATCGGCCCAGGATTTGACCTGGACTGTCGTGCTGCCCAGCAACGGCGCGATCCAGGTGGACGCGGTCGGCCCGACATTCTGGATCGGCGGGTCGGTCACCGATCCCCACAGCCTGTTCGGTCAGGCGTTCCTCGAACTTCAGTTCTACCCCAACAGCATCACCACGGGGTGCAGCTCGGGCGGCGGCTACAACGTCAGCTACGCACCCGGCGTGTACACCGCGTGCTCTCCGGTGTGGGAGGTCTCGCCACACGGAAACGCCGAGTCGGCGGCCTTCAACGCCATGCTCACCGACAGCGCCACCGGCGGCCCCCTGGAGATGCACGCCGGGGACACGATCACCGATCACCAGTACACGACTCCGGCCAAGGACGGGATGCACATCACCGTCAGCGACCTCACGACGGGACACTCCGGCACGCTCGTCCTCAACAGCAAGGTCGACGGGCCGCTGATGCCGGCCTTCAGCGTCCAGAAGCTCGGCAACGCCCTGGGCTGGGGGCTGGTCAACGACGCTCCCAACGCGCTCGTGTGGGAGATCGGGCACACCGGTGACTACACCACGCCGGCCGGCCAGTTCTGCCTGCCGGGTTCGGCGACCAAGCCTCCGTGTTACTCCTACAACATCCCCAGCTGGCTGCAGTTCAAGCCGCTGCAGGTCAAGGGCGTCACGTTCGGGGACGGCAGCAAGCCGCAGGCCTGGTCCGCGGCCAGCGACTTCGGTGGCGAGGCCGAGGTAAACCAGGACTGCGGGGCCGCCAACTACGGCAAGCCGTTCTGCTCCTACCCCTGGTACGCCTACAACGGCACCGACTCCGCGTTTACGTTCGGCGGGGACTACCCGGGCACGACCAAGGACTACGGACAGGCGCTGCAGTACGCCCAGACCGAGGATTGCGTCAGCCCTGCCGGGCCCTATCCGCAGTACTGCTCCACGATCCTTCGCTGATAACTCGGGCGCCCGCTAGGGCTTCGGCCCGGCTGTCTGGCTAGTCCGGACGCCGTGGAGCGATGGCCAGCGTCGGGTCCCAGTTGCCGTGCTGCGCCGCCGAGTCATAGGTGTCGTGCAGGAACTCGAGCAGGGTGGCATCGGGGTCCGGGGACTCACGGACCGCCTCGTAGGGGAGCAGGAATTGCCCGAGCGCGGTCGAGTAGTAGGCCTCTTCAGGGGGGCGGATCACCGCCGCCGCAAAGCCGTCGGGCTCTGGGTAGGCGTAGGCGTAAAAGGCGCCCTCCTCGCCCCCGCCGGGCCAGAAGCCGCAGCTGGCCAGTTCGCGTGAGTAGCTCTCGACCATGACCCAGTCCGGGCAGTTCGGTACCCCGCCCGGGTGACGGGGCGCGGGACGGCCCGAGAAACGCGTCGCGGCGAGGTCAAACGAGCCCCAGAAGAAGTGCACGGGGCTCGCCTTGCCCACGAATCCGGCGCGAAACTCGCTCATGACCCGGTGGGCCTGGACCAGCTGGCGCCAGAACAGCCGCGCCGCGTCGGGCTGGTAGTACCGCCGGCGGGTGTCCTGGGGGAAGGGAATGGCTTGCTCGAGCTCCACCGGGACGGGGTAGATGTCGGCCCTGATCCCGAGCTCGGCGAGGGCGCGCATGGTCTCGGTGTATAACTCGGCCACCGACATCGAGCGCAGGCTTACCTCCCGGCGCTCGCCGCCCTGGAGCTCGACCCGTAGGGCTCCGGAGACGAAGTCGAACTCCAGCGCGAAGATGCGGCCCTGATCGGGGATGGGCCCGGTGGTCAGACCGCGGGTCCCGACGTAGAGGGTCACGTTCCACCAGTGGTTGACCAGCGGCGTCTTGACCAGCTTGACCTTGCCCACGATCTGCGTGAACAGATGCAGGGCATCACGGGTCTCGGTCCAGTCGGCCACGCGGAGGCTTGGCCAGTCGCTCATGTCCAGATCCTTGCAGCCGGGCCACTCCGGCGGGCGCGAGCCGGCCCCCGGATGCGAGCGGTGCCAGACTCACGCCCACGATCGGCAACCTGGAGTGAGGTGAGGCGTGGATTTCGAGCTCAGCCCGAGGGCGGAGGAGCTCCGTCGGGAGCTGGTGGCGTTCATGGACGAGCGGGTGTATCCGGCCGAGGCCGTCTACGAGCGCCAGATCGCCGAGTCCGGAGACCCCCACCATCACCCCGAGGTAATGGAGGAGCTCAAGGAGGAGGCGCGCGGCCGCGGGCTGTGGAACCTGTTCCTGCCCCATGAAACGGTGTGGGGAGGCGGCTTGAGCAACCTCGACTACGCGCCGTTGGCCGAGGTGACCGGCCGCAGCGTGATCGCTCCCGAGGCCCTTAACTGCTCGGCGCCGGACACCGGGAACATGGAGATTCTGACCATGTTCGGCACCCCGGAGCAGAAGGAACAGTGGCTGCATCCGCTGCT
>DASXHG010000027.1:0-3241 GCA_036488625.1 Solirubrobacteraceae bacterium
GAAGCCGCGTCCGGCGCCCGTGATGATCACCGCCCGCACCTCATCGTCGGCGTCGACGCGATCAAAAGCGGCGATCAGCTCGCTGCCCATGGTCGGGGTCCAGGCGTTCAGCCGGTCCGGGCGGTTCAGCGTGATCGTGAGTACGCGATCATCCAGCTCCGTACGGATCTGCTCAAACTCCATGCGGCGCTCCTCTCCTCGACGTGGGTAGCGAAATCACCGCGTGTCACAGACCAGCGGCTCGCGCAAAGTATTCAGTGACGATGGCCAGCGCACCCCAGCCCACGCGCGCACCCCCTCACCCTCATCCCGACGCAACGCCGGGGACCGTGTTCATTTTTACGCCCACATGGCGTAAAAATGAACGCCAAACCGTTGATCGCGGCTGGCGGCGATCCACACCGACGTGGGCCGACTCCCGACTACCGGGTGGGCTCGAGCGGCAAGGGCGACGCCGGCTTTAGCTCTTCCAGCCGGAGCAGGGTCATGACCCGAGCGGCTCCCCCGCGGGTCGAGAGCCGGACCAGCACCCGTTGCAGCTCGGCCACCTCCCGGGAGACGACCATCAGCATCGCGTCCGTCTCCCCCGTGACCCAATCGGCCGAGATCACCTCGGGCATGGCCAGGACGGCCCGGGCAAAGCGGCGATGGGTCTCGTCGTCATGGCGCTGGAGGGTGACGGCGACGTAGACCTGGAGCGGAAACCCCGCCGCCGTGGCGTCGAGCCGGGCGGTGATGGCCCGCACGAGCCCGCTCTCCTTCAGGCGCCGCACGCGGTTCAGCGTGGCCGCCGGCGAGAGCTCCACCAGGCGGGCCAATTCGACGTTGGGACGGTCCGCATCGGTCTGCAGCTCGGCCAGCAGCCTTACGTCAATTAAGTCCAGCTCTAGCGCCATTTCGCAAAATATTCCATCGTCTCAAGCCTCTTCTGTCAAATCCTGTCTAAAAAGACTCCCTTCTTGAACGATTATCAATGGCATGAAGATGCCGAATCGTTCTGCCCTCGCTGCGCTGGCCCTGGCCGGCGCCCTGTGGGGCCTCACCGTTCCCCTCTCGAAGCTCGCTCTGACCTGGATGGGTCCGAGCTGGCTGGCCGTGGCTCGTTTCGCCGCCGCCGCCCCGGTGCTGGCGGTCGTGGGCCGGCGCGGGTTGCGCGACGCTCTGCGGCTGCGCGTCGCCGCCACCGGCGCGGTCGGCTTCGGAGCGGTGATCGTGCTTCAGAACATCGGCATCGAGCACACCAGCGTCAGCCACGCCGCCCTGGTCGTTGGCGCCGTCCCGGTCCTGGTCACACTCATCGGCGCCGGCCTCGGCGGGGCGATCGGCCGCCCGCTGGCCTGGACCGGCTATCTCCTGGCCCTGGTCGGGATCGGGCTGACCGCCGGCGGCGGAGGCAGTGGCGCCACCATGTCGGGCGACCTGCTCGTCCTGGTCTCGGCGGTTCTGTCCGCCGCGGTCATCGTGGTCCAGCCGCGCCTGCTCGCCGGGCGCGATCCGGCGGCAGTCACGGCCGTGCAGTTTGCGGCCGGATCGCTGTTCGCGCTCCCGGTGGCGGTCCTCACCCAGGGCGCTCCGCACACCTCCGGCTCGGCTAGTGCGACTGTGGCCTTCGGCCTCTTGGCGCTCGTCGGGACGCTGCTCCCGTTCTGGCTGTTCGCCTTCGGACAGAGCCGCGTACCGGCCTCGCTGGCGGGAGCGTTCGTCAACCTCGAGCCGGTCGTCGGCGCCGCCATCGGCTGGCTGGCCTTCGGCAATACCGCCGCCCTGACTCAGATCATGGGCGCGATCGCGGTGCTCGGGGGCATCGCCCTCAGCGCGGGCTCATCCGGATCCGGCGCCGAGCAGCGCCGCACCAACGCCGCGCCACTGCGCCCGTGGCGGCCCAGCGCCCGTCTGCGCCCGGACCTCCGGTCCACCGCTCAACACCGCACTGCCGCTCCGTGCCCGCAACTCGGCGAGCACACAGCGGCTACTGCCAGTAGCGCTCGACGGTTTCTCCGGAGCGTTCCTGGGCCTGGTCGGGGTCGGCTCCGGCGTCGCGCAGCGCCTGTCGTTGACGGCGTAGATCCCAGAGCCGATCTAGCTCGACGCGAATCTCCTCCACTCGCGTCGCGTCGGTCTCCAGGTTCGGATCCTCGGAGCCCTCTCTCCTTCTGATCTCCTCGCGCTCGGATTCGAGCTTGTCGATCTGAGCGTCGATCTGTTCGTCGCTGGGCATGTCGTGAATGGTCGCACAGCCGGCGATCCCGGCGACGATTTATCTCCGGCTCTCGGGCGTGGGCAACGTCCAAGCCGCGCAGTCAGCTCCTCGAGCGGTCAGGCCGGAGCGAGCAGCTCGGCGAGCTCCGCGGTCGTGATCACCGTGGCCTGGCTGGGGAAGATGCGGGTGGTCAGGAACTCGTGCACCTCGGGCTCACGATCGGCGCAGCCATCGCTCAAGACCACGACGCGGTAGTCGCGATCCGAGGCATCGCGCACCGTGGACAGGACGACGCCGCTGGTGCTGATCCCGGCCAGCACCAAGGTGTCGATTCCCCGCCGGCGTAGCTGCTCGTCGAGGTCGGTGGTCAGAAAGGGGCCGACGCGCGTCTTGCGGACCACGATGTCGTCGGGCTCGGGCGAAATGCGCTCGTCGATGGCGGTGGTCGGCGAGTCTGCGTGGAAGGCATCTCCGGCCTGCGCCACCCGGGCTGCCATCCGGCTCGTGCTCGGGACCTCTTCGAAGTCGCGATCCGTAAAGGCGACGCGCACGTAGCCCACGGCCCCCCCGCGGTCTCGGACCAGCGCAATCGCTTCCTTGACGCGATTCACCAGCTGATCGGGATCGTCGACCATGCCGATCACGCCCACCTGGTAGTCCATGACGAGCAGGGCGGCCCGGCTGGGGTCGATCGCTTCGAGCTGGTCGGTCATATGGGCTCCAGACTTCGCGGGTCAGGGGGCAAACGGCTTGCGGATTCCTCCTCACCGCAAACTAGACCAAGGTCGAGGCGATCGGCCCGCCACGGACGCCGATAAGCGACGTGGGGCCGGTCGTCTAGTTCGTATTCGAGGTCTATGAGTAAGTCCGATAAGTCGGCCAAAGCGCTCCAGCGGGTTGAGACCCTGCTTGAGCTGGGCCGGCACGCCGAGGCTGGCCGCGTAGCCAGCCAGGTCATCACCAGAGATCCGCGTAACGGCCGGGCATGGGCGCTCAAGGCCCAGTCCCTGCTGGCCCAGAGTCGTTATGAGCAGACCTTGG
>DASXHG010000060.1:0-5273 GCA_036488625.1 Solirubrobacteraceae bacterium
CTGAGCCTGAAGCACCGACAGCGCCTTCAGGAAGCCAACGCAGTCAAAGAACCCCAGCGAGGAGCCGACGGCGTCGCGATGCTTGACGGCGGCGATCGTGACCGTCAGGTCCCGGCGCGCGGCGGCGACCGACGTCTCGGTCAGCAGAGCATGGAACTCAGAAACCGCCGTCTCGTCAGCGGCCCGGAATTCACCGTAGGCGGCCCGCTGACGCGCCGGGGGATCGAATGTGCGCAGGCGCGCGACTTCGGCGCCAAACGCGGCCACGAGCTTCTTGTAGACCGGGAGCGACGGAGGCTGGCCGGTGTCGGGCACGAGCAGATATGTCTGGTTGGTGTTGGCGGTGCAGACACCATTGACCCGGTCTGCCAGCGACGGCCCGGAACCGAACCCGTGAGGGCTGTAGCGGAGCGTTAGCCACGACCGGGTGGGGACGAACCCGGGGGCCGCGGCCAGGATCCGGATCCGGTTGCGTCCGCGGTGCAGGCGCACCGAGACGGCGAACGCACCACGGCGCACGCGCACGCGATGACCGGCGACGCGGATGCGCTGCACACCGGACGCGACGGTCCCGACCAGCTTGACCCGGGACACGAACAGAAGCGCTCCGTTGACGGGCACGGTGACCGAGACGCTGGCCACCGGTGGGCCGGCCGGCGCCGAGGTGCCACAGCCGGCCGCGCCGGCTCCGATCAGAGCCGCCGAGAGCACCGTCCCGACAACCGCACTGGACCTCATCCTGGGTCTTTTTTTCGGCACTCCGGAAGACCCGGCGCACTGCACGTAGGTCTAAACTCGGGGCCGCGTCAGTCAGTCCCAGCGGTGGCGCCCGGCCCGCAGCGCCCGGAGCTCGGAGACGCCCCGGGACTCCTCGTGAAGCGTGGGACCCGGCGCGGGATCGCCCATCACGCTCATCGGCATCTCCTCAAGCGTCGTCCCTTCGGGCCCGCCAGGCGTCACCCGGACCACGCGCGCCGACGGGACCGAGGCCACGCAGGCCTCCAGGCGAGTGCCGGCGAACAGCAGGCCGGCGCCGTCATCGGCGGCGTAGCCCGGCTCCAAGCGCCCCGAGGCGACGGCCGCCCGGAACACGGGCAGGCGTTCGGGCTCACCGTCCATGTGCACGGACAGGCTGCCCGCGAGCAGTCCCAGCCCGTCCACGGGCGCCGGCGCTCCGCCACTCTCGGTGATCCCGCCACGAAACCAGCACATCGCCCCGGCGCTCAGCCCGGCCAGGACCACGCCCCGCTCCCAGGCCGCCCGCATGGCCTCGTCGACGCGGTGCTCGCGCCAGACGGCGAGCATGTTTCGCATCGAGCCTCCGCCGACGTAGATCGCGTCCTGGGCCAGCAGGTGCTCACGGGGATCGATCCGGTCGCGGGCGAGATGAAACAGCGACAGAATCGTGGGTTCACACGGCCACGCGGCAAAGCGCTCGAAGAAGCGCGTCGTCTGCTCGCGGGGATCGCCGCTGGCGGTGGGCAGAAAGCAGATCCGCGGCAGTTCCTTGCCGGTCAGCGTCAGGACCAGCCGGTCAAGCGCCGGGCTGCGCTGCGCCATCGTGAAGCCCCCACCGCCCATGGCCAGGATCCGGCGGGGGTCTTCGCCACGGTCGACCATCAACATGAGCATGTCGCACCGGGCGCCGTCACGCCCGGCGGAGCGCGATCACGCCGCCAGCGCCGCTTCACCCACCACGAGCGCCGGCACCGGCTCACCCAGGTAGCGGACCGAGAGCTCCTCCTCGACCGCGCCCCCCTGTCCGTCGGGGGTCACGTACCGGGCGCGCGCGCCGGGACGCGAGGAGACGACCTCGACCAGGTCGGTGTCAACGAAGTGCAGGGCCGCGCCGTCGCCGACCCCATACCCGGAGGGCAGGCCCGCGCCGACCGCCTCCAAAAACGCGGTGCGCCGGCCGGGCTCATCGTTGTAGTGAACGGCGTTGCTGTGGGGCAGGAAGCCCAGGCCCTCCAACCGCCGCGGCGGCCCCTCGTGAAACGAGGAGACCGAGTGCGAGAACCAGCACAGGCTTCCCGCTGACCCGCCGCACAGGATCACGCCGCGGCGCCAGGCGGCGAACAGCGCCTCATCCAGCCCGTGCGCGCGCCACGTGCCCATCAGCGAGACGAGGCTGCCGCCCCCGACGTAGATGATGTCCTGAGCCAGCAGGTGGGCGCGGAGGTCACCGACCCCCGTCTCGCGCCGGAACAGGGAGATGTGCGACGGCGCGCAGCGCGGGGCGGCGAAGGCCCGGTAGAAGCGCACCACGTAATGATCGGCGTCGCCGCTGGCGGTGGGCAAGAAGCACACCTTGGGCCGCCTGACCCGAGCCAGCGAGAGCACGTAGTCGTCCAGGAGCGGGTTGCCCCACTCCATCGAGAAACCGCCGCCACCGAAGGCGACTATTTGAGGAGGGCGCCGGGGCATGGCGGTAAACCTAGGCTCGCCGCAGGAGGCCGTCTTTGGCCCCGTGTCTAAAGCGCGACGGCCCGGACCGTCCACCCCGCAGAGCACGGCGGTGACAGACCGGCAACGCCCGCCGGGGCTTGGCCCGCCGCCCGGCCCTACAGCGAGGGAGCGGTGTCGCCCGTGGACGCGACGGCGTCAGCGAGCTCGCGGAACAGTCCGGTGACCACGAACACGACCTGCTCGGCAATGTCGACCGTGTTGTCGCCGATCCGCTCCAGGCAGCGCGCGACGAGGATCATGTACATCCCCCACTCGCGCATATCGAGGTCATCCCCGATGTCGACGGCACGGCGGAAGATGGCGCGGTTGAGACGATTGATCTCGGCGTCCTGTCGGGCGAGGTCCTGAGCGAGCTCGACGTTGCGCGAGCGCAACGCCTCGCGCGCCTGTGAGACCTGGGAGCGCGCCAGCTGCCCCATCCGCTCGATCGAGTCGAGGATGTCCTTGTCCTTCGGGGACTCATAGCCCGACAGGGGAACGAGCTTGGCGATGTTGACGCACTGATCGCCCATCCGCTCGATGCAGCGGATCACATGCAAGAGGGCGGCCACGATCCGCAGGTCACCGGCTACCGGGGCCTGCCGGGCGAGCAGAGAGAGAATCCCCTGGTGGACCTCGAGGTAGCGGCCGTCGATCCGGTCGTCGTCGGCCACGACCATCGTGGCCAGCTCGACGTCCTGGTAACCGACTGCCTCCAGGGCGCGGTCGAGCTGCCCGATGACCAGGTCAAGGCCGCCCAGGACCTGCTGCTCAAGCCCCTTGAGGTCCTCCCGGAATTGGTGGCGAGTCTCTTTCAGAGCCACTGAGCTACCCGAACTTGCCTGTCACGTAGCGCTCTGTGCGCTCGTCGCTCGGGTTGGTGAACACCTGATTGGTCGGCGCGTGCTCCACGACTTCTCCGTCGAGCATGAACACCGTGGAGTTGGCGACCCGCGCCGCCTGCTGCATGTTGTGGGTGACGATCACGATCGTGTAGCGCTCCTTGAGCTCGTCGATCAGCTCCTCGACGCGCAGGGTGGCGATCGGGTCCAGGGCCGAGCAGGGCTCGTCCATGAGGATCACCTCGGGCTCGACCGCGATCGTGCGGGCTATGCACAGCCGCTGCTGTTGGCCGCCCGACAGGCCGGTCCCGGCTTCGTCGAGGCGGTTCTTGACCTCGCCCCAGAGCCCGACAGCGCGCAGCGAGCGATGCACCCGCTCGCGCAGGTTGTCGCGCTTGACCCCGGTCAGCTTCAGACCGGCGGCGACGTTGTCGAAGATCGACATGGTCGGAAACGGATTCGGCTTCTGGAAGACCATCCCGATCATGCGCCGGACCGAGGTGACGTCGACGCCGTCGCCGTAGACATCGACATCGTCCAGCTTCACGCTGCCCTCGGCGTGTGCGCCGGGGATCTCCTCGTGCATGCGGTTGATGCAGCGGACCATCGTCGACTTACCGCAACCCGAGGGGCCGATGATCGCCGTCACCTCGTTGGCGGGGAAGCGTATATCCACGTTCTTGATCGCCTGCTGATCGCCGTAGTAGGCGCTCAGATCGGAAACGGTGATCGTGTGAGCGGCGCCCTCGCGAACCCCGAGCGCCGAGAGATCGGGGCGCTCCTGCTCCCCCTCTGACGCCTGCGGGCTGCCGGTCTTCTCGGTCGGCTCCTTAGGCGGTGGCTGGCTGTGGGTGTCTTCGCTGATGGCGGATTCCGTGTTCGTCTCGGGCGGGTTCATGCCATTTGACTCCTTCGCGACACTGCGCGGGCGATCAAGTTCAGTATCAGGACCAGTGCCACCAGAGTAAGGGCTGCGCCCCAGGCCCGGTTATTAAGTGTCGCATTTGGCGAGCCGATGTCGTTGAAGATCTGCACCGGCAACGTGTTCATCTGCGCCCCCAGATCGGCGGTGGCGCCGAAGGCGACGGAGACGGTGAACAAGAGCGGAGCTGTCTCGCCCATCCCGCGAGCGATCGCGAGCAGCGAGCCGGTGACCAGCCCGGGGGCGGCAGTCGGCAACACGACCTTGGAGATCACCCGCCAGCGCGGGGCGCCGAGGGCCAGCGCGGCTTCGCGCAGCGAGTTCGGGACGAGCATCAGGACGACCTCGGCCGCCCGCACGACGATCGGCAGCATCAGGAGCGAGAGCGCGATCGAACCCTTCCAGCCCGTGAAGTCACCGCCGAAGTGGCTCGTGACGAGCACGATGTAGACGAACAGGCCGAACACGATCGATGGCACGCCGGTCATAACGTCGATGAAGTAGCGGACGACGTTGGCGAACCGCGACTCCTTGCCGTACTCGGTCAAGAACAGGGCCACGCCGATGCCGAGCGGGATGGCGATCAGGCTGGCCAGGGCGACGATCTCCAGCGTGCCCAGGATCGCGCTGCGCACCCCGCCCTGGTTGCCGAAGAAGGCGCCGGTCGGGTCGGTGGTGAAGAACTTCGTATTGAGGCTCGAGGCCCCTTTCGAGATCAGGTAGTAGACGACCAGGACGAGGGGGATCAGGGCCACGATCGTGCCCGCGAACAGTACGCCGCGCATGATCCGGTCACGCCGCCGGCGGGCAGGGCTGATGGATGCAAACTCGGTCAGGGCCATGATCAGTTTGGCGGCGCCGCGGCGAGGGTCACGCCGGCGGAGGCGGTCCCACGCCGGCCGTGCTGGCCGCGGGAGATGAAGCGGCGGGCGATGATGTTGACGATCAGGGTGAGCACGAACAGCACGAGGCCGGCGGCGAACAGAGCTGAGCTGTGGATGGGGGTGCTCGCCGCCTCACCGAATTCGTTGGCGATCACGGCGGCCAGCGAGTAACCCTGG
>DASXHG010000069.1:0-4023 GCA_036488625.1 Solirubrobacteraceae bacterium
GCGAATGCAGGCCATCGCCAACACGGCCGGGTTTCACTTCGCCTACATCGAGCAGGGCGGCTCGAGCCTGTACAGCATCATGGCGCTCAAGGCGACCAGTCTCGAGGTCCTGCGGATCATCGTCTCCATCGGTGGAGTTGAAACCAACCATTTCTCGCTCTGGCACGACAAGGCCGGCAACGCCGTCGCCCAGCCCCTGGCCGGCGTCACCGACCCGGCAACCGGCGTGACCTTCCCGGACCTGAACGCCAAGGGCGGTGAGCTCAATCAGACCAATCTGATCCTCCCCGAGCCCTGCGAGTTCCTGCATCGGGATCTTCCCGACTGCTCGATCGTGCGGCCCACGCTGGACGACAACGGTGGCGCCGTGGCCACGATCAAGAGCTTCACGGCGGACCGACTGTTCGAAGGCCAGTCGGGGAAGTTCTTCCGCACCATCATGGACCTGGCGCGCGCGGCCGACGCCGCGGCGCGGGCTGGTCACCGAGCCTAGGCGGCCCGAGCAGCCCAACCCTGATCCCCCAGGCGGGTCGGCCGTCGCTCTTGCCGGCGGTGGCCGACCCGCCTAACTCAACTCGACCCGAAGGAGCCACCGTGCTCACCAGCATCTTTGAACCCAGCCACTTGATCATCGTCCTCGCGATTGCCCTCCTCGTCCTCGGACCGAAGCGCCTGCCCGATGCCGGTCGGGCCCTCGGCCACGGACTCAGAGAGTTCAGGAGTTCCGTCGCCGGGGGTGGCGACGATGGCCTGCCGCGCCGTGTCCCTACCGCTGAGGAGGAGGAGCCGTCGGACGGATCCTCACCCGTGTGATCGCGCCGCGGTTACCCGCGTGACTGCGCCGCGGTTACTCGCCTGACCGCGCCGCGGTTACCCGCGTGACCGCGGCGCGGTAGGAGCGGTCGGCCGAGGCTGGCATGCTTCCGGGGCATGCCGTACTGGGATGCCGTCTACTCGTTCATGGTCGCGCTCGTGGTGTCGGCGGCGGCCACGCCTCTGGCTGCCCGGCTGGCGCGACGGGTCCGGGCCGTCGACGTGCCGCGCGACCGGGGTCTGGCGCGGAGGGAGACCCCCTTGCTGGGTGGCCTGGCCATTCTCCTCGCCGTGCTCGTGTCCGGGGCGATCTGGCTCAACCCGGATCTCAGGTTGCCCCACGTCGCGCACGGCCCGCCGGGCTCGGGCGGCACCGTGCACATGTGGTGGGTGATCGCCGGCGCCTGCCTGATCACCCTCGTTGGCGCGATCGACGATGCCCGGGATCTGCACCCGGCGCTGAAGCTCGCGGGTCAGATAGCGGCCGCGGTGATCGCCGTCGAGGCGGGGGTGGTGGTCACCGACATCACGCTGCCGTTCATCGGCGGCCTGCAGTTCCCGAACGCCGGCGGGGCTCTCACCGTGATCTGGCTGGTGGGAATGATGAACGTGGTCAACTTCTCCGACGGGATCGACGGCCTGGCCGCCGGCGTGTGCACGATCGACGGCATCGCCTTCGCGGTCATCGCCTACGACCTCGATGTCAATCAGGCGGCGATCCTGGCCGCCCTCACGGCCGGGGCGGCGCTTGGCTTTCTGTTTCACAATTTCCACCCCGCGTCGGTGTTCATGGGCGACGCCGGCTCGAACCTGCTCGGCTACCTGCTCGGGATTGTGGCCGTCGTCGGGTCGCTGAAGACCAACGCGGTCGTCGCCCTGGTCGTGCCCCTCGTGATCCTCACGGTGCCCTTCCTGGACACGGGTTTCGTCATCGCCAAGCGGCTCAAGTACCGGCGCAAACCCTGGTCGGCCGACGCCAACCACTTCCACCACCGGATGGCCCGGATCGGTTTCTCGCAGCGCAAGACGGTCGCCTACCTGTACATCTGGACCGCGCTGATGGCCGGACTGGCCGTCGCTCTGCGCCTGATCTCGCACTATGAGCGGCACGCCGTGGGCTGGGTCATCTTCCTGATCGGCCTCAGCGTGATCTGTGTCCTGGCCAGTATCTATCTCGTCTACGTGCTGGAGATCTTCAAGTTCAAGGGCCTGCGCGCGCACGAGCTGCGGCACTCCGATCCCGCCACCACCGAGCACCAGATCGACCAGCAGGTCGAACAGGACCTCGAGACCGGCGAGTTCGAAAGGGTGAAATAGTCCGGGCGTGGACAAGGCCAACCTGTCAGAGCTCAAATCCTTCATCACCGCTGACGGATCCTCGATCCGGGAGCTGGCCGGACCGGCCTGGACTCCCGCCCGCCACCAGAGCCTGGCCGAAGCCACTCTCGAGCCCGGCGGCCAGACGGCCGAGCACTACCACCCGCAGGCCGAGGAGCTCTATTACTTCGTGTCCGGGCGGGGACAGATGAGCTTGGGTCAGGAGGATCCCCCGCAGCCGGTGCAGCCCGGAGACTGCGTGGTCATACCGCCCGGTACGCCCCACAAGCTCTGGAACATCGGGGACGTGCCACTCGTGCTCCTGTGCTGCTGTGCGCCGGCGTACTCAGATGCCGACACGGTGATGACGGGCAGGTAAGCGCTGCTCCGCGGCATGACACGCCTGGAGCGAGCCGGCCTCGCGGTCGTCGCGCTGCTCACAGTCCTGGCCGGACTGGCCCGCTACGTGAGCGGCGTTTCGCACGTGATCGCGTTCATCGTGGCCGGCCTGGCTCTGGCCGGAGGAGCGTGGATCGTGTCCTTCGCCACCGAGCAGGTCGGCCAGCGGTTCGGGACCGCCGTCACCGGCCTGCTGCAGTCCACGCTCGGCAACCTGCCCGAGTTCTTCGTCGTCATCTTCGCGCTCAACGCCGGACAGCGGATCGTGGCGCAGACGGCAATCCTCGGCTCGATCCTGGTCAATGCCCTCCTCGTCCTGGGGCTGGTCATCCTGGCCGGATCGCGGCGCGAGCGCGACCGGACGATGCGCTTCAGCGTGCGGCTGCCCAACGACGCCGCCACGCTGCTGATGATCACGAGCTTCATCGTCCTGCTCGTCGGGCTGGCCGATTCAGCGCACGACCCGGCGAGCCACCACATCAAGACGATCTCGGTCGTGGGCGCCATCGCGATCCTGATCGTCTACGTGTTCTGGGTTCGCCAGTACCTGACGCTGGAGACCGCGCAGGACGAGAAACAGGCCGAACGGCGCATCTCGACAACCGCGAGCCTGATCCTGCTGGTCATCGCGGGAGTGGCGGCCGGGTTTGTCTCGGACTGGTTCGTGCACGCGCTCGAGCCGACCATCCATTCGCTGGGGATCTCACAATCGTTCGCCGGACTGATCATCGTGGCCACGGCCGGCAACGCCGTCGAGCACGCGGTCGGCGTCGTGCTCGCCTACAAGGGCTATCCCGAGCTGGCCATCGCCGTGGTCAAGAACTCGATCGCCCAGGTGGCCGCCTTCTTGTTCCCGCTGCTCGTGCTGGTCTCGCTGCTGACCACGACCACGCTCACCTTCGCGCTGGGGCCCGTGTTCACCGGAGCCCTGATCGGCACCGCGGTCATCATCTGGCAGATCACCAGCGACGGGGAGGCGACTCCGTTTGAGGGCGTGGCGCTGATCGGCGCCTTCGTGATGCTGGGCATCGTGGCCGCGTTCGAGGCCTGACTCAGCGCACCTTCGCCGCACGTGGCCCCGAACGGGATCAGTCCGCGCGCGCCGTCTCACTCGGCGACTGGTGCTCGCGTCCGCCGTCCGGCGGCGTCTGAGGCGTGCTTGGAGTCATCTGCTGTTCGTAGTGAACGCCAGATCACTCCAAGCCCGGCTTGGGGGCGGTTCCGCGCTTGGCGGGGCCGGGCCTTGGGGCCTCGCGGATCGATTCAAACCGCGGCCCCGACGTGCTATTCTGACGTTTACGTAAGAATCAGATTTCGTCTTGGAAAGAAGGTGGCGGCTTGAGCACCGTCTCAGCTCCGCCGGCAAGTGGAAACCAACGCAACCGCCGGCTCGGCGTCAACGCCGAACATGACTCGTACAAGTGGTGGGCCCTGTCCTGTACGTCGCTGGGCATGCTGCTAGCCACCATCAACTCGGGCACGCTGATCATCGCC
>DASXHG010000101.1:0-4496 GCA_036488625.1 Solirubrobacteraceae bacterium
AGTTCGTCAGCAAACAGCAGGCGTACGCGCAGCAGGCAAAGGTCGATCCGCAGGCCTATCAGCTACTGGGTTCAAACCCGCTGCCCGACACCTTCCACGTCATCCCTGACAACCCGGCCAACGTGCTGGCCGTCCGCAGCGCCCTGACGCCGACCGGCTCGAGTGGACAGCCGACGCCGATCGACGCCTCGATCCAGAGCGTGTCCAACAAGAAGAACGACACGCGCAAGATCCTCGAGGTCACCAACCTCGTCACGATCACGGCGGCGGCATTGACCGTGCTGCTGACGATCGCCTCGGTGCTGCTCATCGCCAACACGATCCGCCTCTCGCTCTACGCGCGCCGCAGAGAGGTTGAGGTCATGAAGCTGGTCGGAGCGACCGATTGGTTCATCCGCTGGCCATTCGTGATCGAAGGGGTGGTCGTCGGTGCCGCGGGCGCGCTTCTGGCCATCACCGTGCTGGGCCTGACCAAGGTTCTTCTGCTCGATCCGCTGGCCAATACGTGGACGCTGATCGCCGCACCGAGGACGATCTCGTTCGCGGCCCTGGTCGCCGTGCTTCTGGGCGCGGGTGTACTCGTGTCAGCGCTCGGGTCGGGCCTTTCGTTGCGGCGCTTCCTGCGCGTCTAACGCTCGGCGGTTTCCGCCTCGCCCCGGTGGGCCGCAGAGCCGGCCTGCGGCTACCCTCAGAGCAGCATGTCCGGTCACAATTCCACGGGCTCTCGACGAGGCCTGATCGCTGCCGTGGCGGTCGTTGCGCTGCTCATCGGCGTGATCTTGGGCGGCCATCCCAGTTGGCTGCCCGACCCGGTCCGCAACGCGCTCACCAACCAGAGCTCGAACGATCAGATCGTCGATGACGTCATGGGTCTGCTTCAGCAGGACTACTACCGCAAGATCAATCGGTCCCAGCTGGTGGACAAGGGCCTGGCCGCTGCCGTGGCGAGCCTCAACGATCCGTATTCACACTATTTCGATCGAAGTGATTACCAGGCCTTCGAGAGTCAGGACAGCCCGCATCTGAGCGGAGTGGGGATCGACGTTCAGAGCGAGCCGACGGGCCTGCTGGTCCTGGACGTGTTCCCAGGCTCGCCGGCGGCTCGGGCCGGGCTCGGGCGCGGTGACCTGATCACGCACGTGGGATCGACTTCCCTGGCCAACCGCTCCCAGACCTACTCGGCGTCGCTGATCAAGGGCCGCGCGGGGACGCGGGTCACGATGACGATCATCCGCCACCGCCGCGTGCACACCGTCTCGATGGTTCGGGCCAACCTCGTTGTGCCCGTGACCCATAGCCAGATCCTCGCCTACCACGGACGCAAGATCGGCCTCGTCACGCTGACCAGCTTCACGTCGGGGTCCGGCGCCGCCGTGCGCAGCCAGGTGCAGAAGGTGCTTCGCGGGGGAGCCCAGGCGATCATCCTCGACCTGCGCGAGAACGGCGGCGGGCTGCTCGAGGAGGCCGTCAACACGGCCAGCGTCTTCATCCCCGATGGGACGATCGTCTCCACCGACGGCCGCAGCCAGCCCCGCCAGGTCTATCTGGCCAAAAAACAGGACACCGTCGCGCCCCGGACTCCGCTCGTCGTCCTCGTAGATCACGGGACGGCCTCGGCGGCCGAGATCGTGACCGGAGCCCTGCAGGATCGCGGACGGGCCAAGGTTGTCGGCACCCACACCTACGGCAAGGGCGTCTTTCAGGAGATCCAGCCGCTGCCCAACGGCGGCGCGCTGGACTTCACGGTCGGTGAGTACTTCACACCCAGCGGGCGCAACCTGGGTGGCGGCGGCGTGCGCCGCGGCGCCGGCATCACCCCCAACGTCTACGCCGCGTCGAGCCTGCGCTCGATGATGGGGTCGGCCCTCCGGGTCGCCGAGCGCGTCGTGGCTGCCGAGATCCGGTGAGTCCAGGCGCGGCTCGGGCCGAGCCCCGGGCCGGAGCGCTCGTGGCCGTGCTGCGGCGCAAGGGCAAGTTCATGGTCGCCGAGCCGTTCTTCGAGCCCGGGACGCAGATCGTGGTCAGCCGCGATCACAAGGCCGCCGTGGGGGATCTGGTCGTCGTTTCGGCGGGCGGCCCGGGGCGACGCGGCGGTTCGCGTCGCGCGGTGATCAGCCGCCGGCTGGGCAAGCCCGACGTTGCCCGCGATGTCATCCGCGGCTTCATGCTGGCCCGTGGCCTGAGGGGTGTCTTTGATCCCGCGGCCGAGAACGAGGCGCGGCGGGCGGCGGAGTCCGGCCCCCTGGGCGAGGCGGAGCCCGCCGGCCGGCGCGACCTGCGCGAGCTGGCCACGTTCACCATCGACCCGGTCACCGCGCGCGACTACGACGACGCGATCTCCGCCGAGACCCGGCCAGACGGTGGCTGGCGGGTGTGGGTGCACATCGCCGACGTCTCGGCGTTCGTGCGCCCTCGCTCGGCCCTCGACCGAGAGGCCTACGAGCGGTCGACGAGCGTCTATGTGCCCGGCGCGGTCGAGCCGATGCTGCCCGGCTCCCTGTCCAACGGGGTGTGCTCGCTCGTCGCCGGGGAGGACCGTCTGACCGTGACCGTGGAAATGATGGTCGGGGCGCGGGGCCGTGTGGAGACCGCCTCGATGTACCGCTCGGTGATCCGCTCCGACGAGCGGCTTGACTACGACCGGGTGGACCGCATTTTCGCCGGGGCCGAACCGCTGGCCGAGCCGTGGGGCGAACCCCTGCGAGCCGCCCGTGCCGTCTCGGCGGCGATCGGGGAGGCCCGCAGCGGGCAATCAGCCGTGGTGCTCGAGTCAGCCGAGCCCGAGTTCAGCTTCGACCGCCAGGGCCACGTGCGCGAGGAGCGGCTCGTGGCCCAGACCGAGTCACACCGGGTGATCGAGCGGCTGATGATCGCCGCCAACGAGGCCGTGGCGGCGTTCCTGGATGAACGCAAGATCCCGTGCCTGTTCCGAGTCCACGAGCGGCCCGAGCCCAGTTCGGTGCTGAGGCTCGTCGATCAGCTCGTCTCGCTGGGGGTGCCCACGCCGCCCGTTCCGCGCGAGCAGATGGCGCCCCAGGAGGCCGCCGACCTGGTCGGGGAGATCTCGGTCATGGTCGCCGACTGGGTGCGCCGCTCGGGGCACGGGGCCCGGGCTCTGAACAGCCTGGTCCTGCGGTCGCTCAAGCAGGCCTACTACGACCACCGCAATCTCGGCCACGCCGGGTTGGCCTCGCCGCGCTACTGCCATTTCACCTCGCCGATTCGGCGCTACCCCGATCTCATCTGTCATCGCGCCCTGCTGTCCGCGGTTGCCGGCGAAAGTCGTCCCGATCCGGCCTTTGTCACGGGAGCCGGCCCGTGGACGTCATCACGCGAGCGGTCGGCGATGGTGATCGAACGCGACGCGGATGACATCGTCCGCTGCTTTCTGCTCGAGTCCGAGCTGTACGGCAACGGTGATCGGTCGGCCGAATTCTCCGGCGAGGTGGTGGGGCTGATCGGGGCGGGGGCGTTCGTGGCCTTCGGCGAGGGCCTGAAGTACCAGGGCATGCTGCCGGTCCGGCGGCTGCGCGGGGACTGGTGGGAGCTCAACGAGGAGGGGACGATCCTGGTCGGCACCCGTAACGGGGGCACGATCCGGCTCGGCGATCCGATCCAGGTGCGGGTCGGACAAATCGATGCCGCCCGGGGTAGGGTGGATCTCCTGCCGGCATCCGGCCCGAATTAGCCATGGCCAAGACGCGCAAGAGAAAAGCTGCCGCCGGTGACGTTGCCACCAACCGCCAGGCGTCCTACCGCTACAACCTGCTCGAGCGTTACGAGTGCGGGATCGTGCTCACCGGCACCGAGGTGAAGTCGCTGCGCGAGGGCAAGGCCCAGCTCAAGGATGCCTACGCGACGGTGCAGGACGGAGAAGTCTGGCTGATCGGCGTCTACATCCCGCCGTATGGTCCCGCCTCACGCGAGAATCACGACCCCGAACGGCCCCGCAAGCTGCTCCTTCACCGGGCCGAGATCGATCGTCTGATGATCCGCACACAGGAGCGCGGGCTGACGCTCGTCCCGACCCGGATGTACTTCTCCGGCGATCGCTCCAAGGCCAAGGTCGAAATCGCCCTGGCCAAGGGCAAGGACCTGTTCGACAAGCGCGACACGATCCGCAAGCGCGATATGGCTCGTGAGGTACAGCGCGAGCTGCGCGAGGTCGGTCGTTAGGCCAGAGGACTTCGCCCGGCGACGCTGAACCTTGGGGGCGAACGCTAGATTGCGTCAGCCAACTACGACCGGGGTAGAGACCCAGACATGACCATCGGCTCATCCATACTCCTGATCGCCATCGGGGCCATCCTCAAATACGCGGTCACGGCGCACGTCAGCGGTATCAACATCCAGACCGCCGGGACCGTGCTGCTGATTCTGGGCATCGTCGGGCTGGTGCTCTCGATCATCTACACCTTTTACTGGTCGCGGTCGCGGACCGCTGACGTCCGGGTCCGCGATGAGCGCGACCCGCGCTACGACGATCCTCGCTACTA
>DASXHG010000120.1:0-2209 GCA_036488625.1 Solirubrobacteraceae bacterium
GGCCGCGGTGAGGTCGGTCGGCCGGCCCCAGCGGCGGTTGAAGGTCGCCTCCAGGATGTGGCCGTCGGGTCCGGCGAAGACCACGAACTGCTGCCCGGCAGCCGTGACCGCGGCGCTCGGGGCCGAGCTGGCGCGCCAGCCGCGGCTCACTGGCCCATGCCAGCTGCCGTTGTAGCGGGCCTCCTCGATCCGTCCCCCGGTCGTGCGCCAGAAGGCGTACTGATCGTCGTTCAGCGGGTTGACGGCGATCGCGGCCGACGCCGGCGGTGGTGGCGCGGGCGGGCGCTTGTGCTTCTTCTTGACCGGCTTGGCCGCCGCGGTTGCCTTGGCGGCGCTCGCCCGCGCCGGTGATACGAGCGCGCGAGCGGGCAGACTCAGGAGTGCTGAGCCCAGGGCGAGGATGAGCGTGAGCCGGCGAAAGTGGTTCATGCGCAAATCGGACTTCGTTTGACCGCTCGGCCCCGGAGGAGACACTGCTGTGCAGAAACACCGAAGCGACGCAGTCGATGCGCCGGTTTCCTGCCCGCGAGCAGCGGCGGATGCTACTCACCACTCGCCGAACGCGTGCCAGGCCGCGTCCAGAACTGACGCCCACCCGACCGAAGCCCCGGTTTTCAGCTGTCGGCGCTGTCGACCACGATCTGACCTCGTCCCCGCGCTTTGGCCGCGTACATGGCGCTATCGGCGCGAGCGATGACGGTCTCGACGCCGGGGGTCTCGGCGCTGTAGAGCGCTACCCCGCAGCTGAAGCTCAGCTCGGTCTCGTCCAGGTCGCCCACGGCGAGCAGCAGCTGCTGGGCCACGACGAACGCCGCTTCTGAGTCGGCGTGGGGGAGGACCACCGCGAATTCGTCGCCGCCCATACGGGCCAGGAAGTCAGTCACGCGCAGCCGGTTGCGGAGAGCTCGCGCCGTCTGCACGAGCAGCGCGTCACCGGCCTGATGGCCGGCGCGGTCGTTGACCTCCTTGAAGCCGTCGAGATCGAGGATCAGCACGGCTCCGGACTGCAGGTAGCGCCGAGCCAGGGCCAGGGAATCGTGCAGCTTGGCGATCAACGCGCGGCGGTTGGCGATCTCGGTGAGGTCATCGTGGGTGGCGATGTGGTCGAGCACGTCCTCCCGTGAGCGGCGAGCGGTTATGTCCTGAAACTGCCCTAGCCAGCTCAGTGGTCGCCCGGCGTCGTCGCGCAGGAACACGAGGTTGGCGATCACCCACAGCGTCCGTCCGTCCGGGGTCAAGAACCGCTTCTCGGTCTGCCAGCTGTCCAGTTCCCCGCGCAGGATCCGCCACGCCGCGTCGACGTCGGACTTGCGGTCGTCGGGATGGGTGAATTCCTGGTCGCGCCGGCCCAGCAGCTCGTCCCGAGAGCGCTGCAGCAAGCAACACAGGGCATCGTTGACGCGCACGTAGCGACCCTGGGTGTCGAACAGGGCCATCCCGATCGGCGCCCGCTCAAAGGCGACATCCAGGTAGCGCTGGGACTCGCTGAGCAGATCGACACCGCCTATCTCGCGCGCAGTGCAGAGCAGCGGTCCGCCGTTGCTCTCGGCGATCAGGTCGAAGGCCATCGTGATCGGGACTCCGTCCGAGAGCCTGACTTCGAGCCGCAGCGTCTGCCGCTGCTCGGCCGCCTCCGCCAGACAGCTTGGCTCGTCCCCGAGCTCCGCACACCACTCGGAGAGCACCCGGCCTTCGGGCCCGTCCTTGAGCCTGAACAGGACGCCCCACTGTTCGTTGGCCTCTGTGATCCGGCCGTCGCGGTCGATTCGGGCGCAGGCAATCGGCAGGGTCTCCAGCCCGATCCCAGCGGTCGATGACATGGCGGGGGAGCCTACGAGGCGGGCGCGAACTTGGCCAGCTCCAACCGTCCGAGGGTGCGGCGGTGTACCTCATCCGGACCGTCGGCCAAGCGCAGCGTGCGCTGCCAGGCGTACATCCGAGCCAGCGGGAAGTCGGGGCCGACGCCACCGCCGCCGTGGACCTGGATGGCGCGGTCCACGACCCGGGCGGCCATGTTCGGCACGGCGATCTTGATGGCCGCGATGGCGCCTCGAGCCACCTTGTTGTCAAAGCGATCGAGCAGCCAGGCGGCGTGCAGCGTGAGCAGCCGGGCCTGGTCGATCTCGATCCGTGAGTCCGCGACCCACTCACGGATCACGCCCTGCTCGGCGAGCGCGCGACCGAACGCGGTGCGCTCGTGGGCCCGACG
>DASXHG010000136.1:0-1848 GCA_036488625.1 Solirubrobacteraceae bacterium
GGCACGGTGAACTCGGCCGGTCCTCCCTGGATGGGAGTCCGCAGGATGGCGTTGGCCATCGGCAGGGTGTCCGGCTGGAACTCGAATGCCAGCAGATTGTCCACGGCGGCCGCTACCTGGAGCCCGGCGGCGAGCGCCACCCCGAGCCCGACCGAGTGATGCGGTGCCACCGGGACGTGCAGCGAGCTCGCGGTCGCGGCGATCACCATGGCTTCGGTGATGCCGGTCCGCGCGACGTCGGGTTGTGCCAGGTCCAGCGCGCGCCTGGTCATCCAGTCAGCGAACTCGTAGCGGTTGCGGAGCGCCTCGCCAACCGCCACGGGCGTCGCCATCGACGCTGCCAGATCGCGGTGGCCGCGCACGTCCTCGGGCACGAGCGGCGCCTCAAGGAACCAGCTCGACTTCCGCTCGTCCAGGCCGCGGCCCAGGCGCTGCGCGTCGGACAACGCGTATACCCAGTGCGCGTCGATCGCGACCTTGAGGTCGTCGTGCACCGCGGCCACCGCGTCGAACGTGGCCAGGTCGGCCTCGACGCCGTAGCCGAGCGCCAGCTTGACCCGGCGTACGCCCTTGCCCGCCCACTCGCTCATCAGCTCGGCCCGGCCAGCATCGTCGGGTCGCGGCAGCCCGGACACGTACGTGGGCACGGTTCGCGTGCCCGCGGACCCGAGCAGTGCCGCCACCGGCTGTCCCGCGGCCTTGCCCCAGAGGTCCCACAGCGCGATGTCGACCGCCGCCAGGGCGTCGGCTTGATGCCCGACGAGGTGCCCGCGCTCGCGCATGAGCCAGGACAGGCGCTGCCAGATCGGCCGCACGCTGCGCGGGTCCTCGCCGATGAGTGCCGGCGCGAGCAGTCGCTCCACCGCGGCGGCGGGCACCTGCGGGCCGACGGGCGCGAGCGCCTCACCCCACCCCTCAAGCCCGTCGTCAGTACGGATGGCGACGAGCAGTGACTCGAAGGCCGCCGAGTACCAGCTGCGCCACGGTGCGCGGACGAAGTACCGATCCTGAGCCGCTCCGTCGGGCAGTGCGCCCAGGTAACTGCGCCCAGTCTCGAACCGAACGGGAAACACCGACACGTCAGCGATCTTCACGAGCCCTCTTCGCAATCGGGGACATTTGGTTGACGACACCCAAATATAGGCCTATGGTGCCCAATATTGGAAGTTAACTTGCAAAGAGAAGAGTTTCCATGGCCAGTCCTGCAAGTAGTCAGGCAAACAACCAGAGTGTTGAACGCGCGGTCGCCTTGCTGCGCGCGCTGGCCGCGACGCACGGCGATCAGCGCGCCTCCGACCTGGCGAAGAGCACGGGCCTTGGCCTGTCGACCGCCACGCGCCTGCTGGCGACACTGGAGTCCCTTGACCTCATCGACCGCGACGAGGCGAGCGGCATGTACCGGTTCGGGCCGCTTGCGCTGGCCATCGGCGGTGCCGCGGCCAACCAGTCGCAGGTCTACGCCGAGGCGCGGATGACCGTCCAGAACCTGGCCGCGCGTCTCGGCCTCGGGGTCAACGTCGCCCGCCGGGAGGGAGCACACCTCCAGTACCTGCTGAACGCCGAGGGCCCGCTGGCGCCGAAGTCCTTCTCGCTGATGGGCCAGACCAACCCGCTGCACGCGACCGGACTCGGCAAGTGCCTGCTGCTCGGACTGACACCAGCGCAGCGGCGGGCGCTGCTGCCGCAGGACACGCTGATTCCGTTCACCGAGAAGACCATCGCGGCCCATGACCGGCTTGACGAGGAGATGGCCACGGTACTCAGGCAGGGCTACGCCATCGAGGCGGAGGAGCTCGCGCTCGGCCGAGCTTGCGTGGCGGCGCCCATCAGGGACCGGACGGGCGACAT
>DASXHG010000151.1:0-1771 GCA_036488625.1 Solirubrobacteraceae bacterium
AACCTGCGCACGGCATTCAACTGCACCCGCGCCGCCGCCCGCATCATGAAGCCCGCCCACTACGGGCGGATCGTCAACATCTCCTCGGGGGCCGGCCGCAGCGTCAGCCTCACCGGCATCCAGGCCTACACCTCGGCGAAGGCCGGCCAGATCGGCTTCACGCGGCAGATGGCGCACGAACTCGGGCCGTTCGGCATCACAGTCAACTGCATCGCGCCCGGGTTCGTGCTCTCGAACCCGGCCACCCAGGCCCAGTGGGACAGCTACGGCGAGGAAGGCCAGCGGGCTCTCGTGGAGCGCATCGCGACGCGCCGGACCGGCCGGCCGCACGACATCGCCCGCGGCGTCCTGTTCTTCGTGGCGAAGGACGCCGGCTGGGTCAGCGGGCAGACGATCTCCATCGACGGCGGCCACTCGCTCTTCTAGGACAGGACATGAAAGACAACGAAACCGCGGCCGGGGCCGAACTCACCCGGCTCGGTGAGGCGTATTTCGTCACCCAGCACAGCTACGACCCCTACAACGCCACGCTGCTCGGCGTCGACGAATTCGACGGGCTGTCCTTCGACCCGAGCCGGGAGGCGAGCGAGCGCACCGCGCACGAGCTCGCGGCCATCGGCCGCCAGGCCGGGAAGATCGACCCGGCCGGCCTCACCGACGCCCAGCGCGTGGACCACGGTGTGCTCACCGCCCTTGTCGAAGGAGCCCGGGCCGACGCCGAGCACTCGCTCTGGGCCGCCAACGCGTCGGCGAAGAGCTACGTCAGCAGGCAGGGCCTGATCTTCCAGGCGGTGCCCGCGATGACCGTCGCCAGCCAGGCGGCCGTCGAGCGCTACCTCAGCAGGCTGTCGAAGATCGGCGCGACCCTCGACGCCCTCGGCCAGCGGTACCTGGTCGAGGCCGCGGACGGGCGCACGCCCACCGCCGTCGGCGTCGACCACTCGATCCGCCAGCTCGAGGGCTACCTCGCGCTGCCGGTCGCGGAAGACGCGCTGCTCAAGCCGGTGCAAGTCGCGGAAACAACGGTCCGCGACGCGGCGACCGCCCACGTCACGCAGACGATCAGGCCGGCCATGCGGCGGCTCGCCGAGTTGCTGCGCCGCGAACTGGCGCCGGTCGCCCGGCCGGACGACCGGGTCGGCATCCGCGAGATCCCCGGCGGTGAAGCGGGCTACCTGGCCGCGGTCGCGCGGCACACCACCACCACGCTCTCGCCGCGGGACATCCACGCGATCGGGCTCGCGGAACTCGCAGAGCTGGCCGGGCTGTGGTCGGAGATCGGGCAGGAGGCGCTCGGCGAGAGCGACTTCGCCACGATCGCCGCGCGGATGCGCGAGGACCAGGCGCTGCGCTTCCGCACCCGCGAGGAGATCATCGCGGTCGCGCGGGACGCACTCGACCGGGCCGAGGCGGTCCGCGACACCTACTTCGAGCATTACGACATTCCCGGCTGCGTCATCGAGGAGATCAACCCGATCGACGCGGACAACACCGCGATGGCGTACTACCGCCCGCCGGCCGTCGACGGCAGCCGCCCCGGCGCGCACTGCCTGCTGACGACCAACCCGGGCGAGCGCTACCGCTACGAGTACGAGGCGCTCGCGTTCCACGAGTCGGTGCCCGGCCACCACCTGCAGCTCGCGACCGCGCAGACGCTGGACATCCCGCGCTACCGGCGGCACCTCGACGCCGAGCTGTGCGCGTTCAACGAGGGCTGGGGGTTGTACTCCGAGCGCCTCGCCGACGAGATCGGCCTGTACAGCAGCCCGGT
>DASXHG010000351.1:0-6430 GCA_036488625.1 Solirubrobacteraceae bacterium
GGGCATCGGCGGCGAACTCGGGCAGGGCGGCAAAGACAACCCCCGAGCTGCCGAGCACGACCGATGCCGGACCGGGCCGATCGATGCCGACGCCGACCGCGCCCGCGGCCTGATCGCCACCCCCGGCCGCGACGGGCACGCCGTCCGCTGTGTGCCCGGATAGCTCGGGGCTCTCGAGGGCGCGGGGTAGCCAGGCCCGATCCAGGTCGAGCGCCGACAACACCTCCTGACTCCAGCGACGCTCCTCGACGTTGAACAGCAGCGTCCCCGACGCGTCCGCGACGTCGGTGGCGTGCTCCCCGGTCAGGCGGAGCCTGACGTAGTCCTTGGGCAGGGCGATGCGCCGGATCCGGGCAAACGCCTCCGGCTCGTGCCGGCGCAGCCACAGGAGCTTCGGGGCGGTGAAGCCGGTCAGGGCCCGATTGCCAGTGAGCTCGATCAGGCGCTCAAAGCCGACGGCCGCCTCGATCTCCTCACATTCCCGCGCCGAGCGCTGGTCGTTCCAGAGGATCGCCGGCCGGATCACCGCATCGCGCTCATCCAGCGCGACCAACCCGTGCATCTGCCCGCTCAGCCCGATCGCGGTCGGCTTGCTCGTGGCCTCAGCCAAGCTCGAGAGCACTGCCTGCCCGGCCCGCCACCAATCCTCGGGAGCCTGCTCGGCCCAACCCGGCCGCGGGCTGGAGAGCGGATAGTGCTCCTCGGCCGCGGCCAGCACCTCGCCGCCGTCGTCGATCGCCACCCCCTTGACGCCCGACGTGCCGATGTCGATCCCAACCATCACCGGACGCATGCCTGTCCTTTCACGGTGTTCCGCGAGGCACCTTCCGGACCGCGCAGCCGGTAAACCGGCGCCCACCGGCGAGACCAACGTAGGATTGGCGCGCAGTGGGCAAGCTCTACGGCGGCATCGAGACCGGCGGCACGTGGTGTGTCTGTGCCGTGGGCAGCGGACCGGACGAGATCGTCTCCGAGGAGCAGTTTGCGACGGCCGAGCCGGCGCAGACGCTGGCGCGGATCGTCGAGTTCTTCCGTCGCGCTCCGCCGCTGGAGGCGATCGGCGTGGGCTCGTTCGGTCCCGTCGACCTCGACCGCGAGTCCCCCACCTGGGGCTACGTGACGACGACCCCAAAGCCGGGCTGGCAGCAGACCGCGGTGGCGCCAGTGCTCGCCGACCGACTCGGCGTGCCGGTCGCGTTCGAGAACGACGTGGCCGCGGCCGCCGTGGGTGAGCACCGGTGGGGTGCGGGCCAGGGCGTACGAGCGCTCTGTTACCTGACGATCGGGACCGGGATCGGCGCCGGGCTGCTGATCGACGGGAAGCCGTGGCACGGACTCGTACAGCCGGAGGTCGGGCACCTGCGCATCCAGCACGACCGTGACCGCGAGCCGTTTGCCGGCATCTGCCCGGTGCACGGGGACTGCTGGGAGGGACTGGCATCGGGCCCGGCGATCGAGGCCCGGTGGAACGTCGCCCCCGCTGAGCTTGCCGATGACCATCCGGCGTGGGAAATCGAGGCCGACCACCTGGCGATGGGCATTCTCAGCATCGTCATGGTCGCCTCGCCCGAGCGGGTGATCATCGGGGGCGGCGTCATGGATCGACCGGCCCTGCTGGGCATGGTCCGCCGGCGACTGCGGGAGCTTGTCGGGGGCTACCTGCAGACCCCGTTGCTCGGAGAATCCATCGATTCGTATCTGGTCCGCCCCGGGTTGGGAGATCGCGCCGGAGTGCTCGGGGCGATCGCCCTGGCCCAAGCGGCCGCCTGGGAAGCTGGAGCGGCCGGCCCGTAGGTGGTGTCGCGTGTCAACCGCCGGCGGGATTGGGCCCGACCGACGGGTTCGCCCGGCCCTCTGACTCGGTGCGCGGGGGGCGCAGTGGCCGCACCTCGGCGCCGGGTGAGCGCTCGTCGGCCTCGGCCTCGAGCGCGGTGATCCGGCTCGACAGGCCCTTGATGGCGTCTGCCACCGGGTCGGGGAGATGAATCCAGTCGGCGTCGGGGCCCTCGGGACGACGGCCCTCCACCCGCACCGGGTGACCGGGGTTGCCGACCACCGTCGATTTCGGGGGCACGTCGTGGATCACGACCGAGTTGGCACCGATCTTGGCTCCGTGACCGATCGTAATCGGCCCGAGCAGCTTTGCCCCCGAGCCGATCGTCACGTTGTCCTCGACCGTGGGATGACGCTTGCCGGTGGCGAACCCGGTCCCGCCGAGGGTCACGCCCTGATACAGGGTGACGTCGGTGCCGATCTCGGCTGTCTCCCCGATCACCACCCCCATCCCGTGATCGATGAAGAATCCGTCCCCGATCTGGGCCGCCGGATGGATCTCGATTCCGGTCACCGAGCGAGCGACGGCGGCGATCAGCCGCGGCACGAGCGGGATACCCACTCCATGCAGCGCGTGAGCGACGCGGTGAGCAAGCAGGGCGTGCACGCCGGGCCAGGTGGACAGGACCTCGAGCGAGCTGACCCCGCGGGCGGCCGGATCCCGGCTGCGGGCCGCTGCCACGTCACGGCGGATCTCCGCGACCGTGCGGCCGATCAAGCCGAGCCGGGCCATACGGTCAAGAGTAGCGAGGGGTCTGACCTAGGGCGCGAAGAACGGCGTCGACACGTAGCGCTCACCCGAGTCGGGGAGGATCGTGGCGATGCGCGCTCCCCCTGACTCCGGGCGCGCGGCCACCTGCAGCGCCGCCCACACCGCCGCCCCACAGGACATCCCGGCCAGCACCCCCTCGCGACGCGCAAGCTCGCGGGCGGTCTCGATCGCATCCTCGTCGGAAACCGAGATCACCTCGTCCAGCAGCTCGCGGTTGAGCACGGCGGGCACGAAGCCGGCTCCGATACCCTGGATCTTGTGCGGGCCGGGGGTTCCGCCCGACAGAACCGCCGAACTGGCCGGCTCTACCGCGATCACCCGGCAGCGAGGATTTCGCGCCTTGAGCACCTCCCCCACCCCGGTCACCGTCCCACCGGTCCCCACCCCGGCCACGAACACGTCGATGCGCCCGTCCAGGATCTCCCACAGCTCGGGCCCGGTGGTGCGGCGATGGATCTCCGGGTTGGCGGGATTCGAGAACTGATCAGGCAGGAACACGTCGTCGCGAGCGGCCAGCGCTCGCGCGGCATCGATGGCCTCATTCATCCCCCCCAGCGACTCGGTGATGTGCACGTGCGCGCCGTAGAGCCGGAGCAGGCTCTCGCGCTCGCGGCTCATTCCCTGAGGCAGAGTGAGGACCAGGTCGTAGCCCTTGGCCGCACAGACAAAGGCCAGCGCGATCCCCGTGTTGCCGCTCGTGGCTTCGACGATGGTGGTCTTCCCCGGCTCGATCCGCCCCTCGCGCTCGGCGGCCTCGATCATTGCCACGCCGATCCGGTCCTTGACGCTGCCGCCGGGATTGAGGGCCTCGAGCTTGGCGAACAGCTCGACGTCGAGATCGCCGGTCATCCGCGCGAGCTTGAGCATCGGGGTACCGCCGACCAGGGAGGCGACATTCGTGGGGACCGGGGACATTCGCGGGATAACCCTAGAGAAGGCTGGGATCGCGCAATGCGGATCCGTCCGGGCGACGAAGGAGTATCGGGACGCGCCGCGTAAACCGTGACGGCTTGGTCGCCCGCCTTGTCCGGCGGGTGAGCGATGGGAGGGAAGGCAACCGCCGGAGGGGAGAGTCGTGAGCACGACCTGGTTTGACACCACTTCCGTGGGACGGACGGAGCGGTCAGCGAAGCGCTGGCGACCGGATCCGATCATGCTGATCGTCTGGCTTGTGTGCCTCGTGTGGTCGCTCGCCTGCTGGTGGGCGGTGCTTTCCGCCCTGCTTGGCTGAAGTCTTTTTCCGACTCTGAGCCCGCGAGCTGAGGGATTTTTCCGTCGTCTGGGGGTATCTTCGGCGGGCGAGGTCCTGCCAACCCTCCTAGCCGGCAGGCGCCGTCGCGACAGGGGGCAGGCCGGGGGCCGCGGTGGCACCATCCGGGTTCTCGGCCTCTCCCAGCCTCACATCAACGACCGGGCCGGGCCGGTGACCGGAACCTCGGGGCCCGCGACCCATCGGGGTTCCTAGGGCCGCGGACCGCCGAGTCGACGTGCCTTTAAGGGCAACACAGGCACGCCGGGAGGCGCGTCCTTGCATAGGTAGGTCTAACCGCGATGACCTCATCCGAACCGCGCTGACCGGTTTAACGATGGTGAATGTTGCGCAACTCTGAAACTAAACGGCTGCCCGCTCGTTACACGTAGTGGGGGCAGCACTTGGGAGCCCGAGGCTGACGAGAACGGACCATCGCCAGCCCCGGGCCCCGGGTGCATCGCACGTCAACGGACGATCGTCACCGGGGTTCCCAGCGGGAGCCGGCGCGACAGATAGCGCAGGCCGCCGTCGCCGGTGTAAATGCAACCCAGGGAGTCCGTGCCGCCAATCGCCTGCGGGACGTTGGTGCCGTGGATCGCGAGCCGATCCCCACCGCCGTAGCCCGCGGGCAGGTGCGGTTGGGTGCCCGACAAAGCCAGGATGCAGCAGCCATACACGGGCGAATACCGCGGTCCGGGCAGCTCGTCGGTGACCGAGAAGTGCCCCAACGGCGTGGGCGATGACGGAGACCCGATGCCGACCGGGAACGAGCGGACCGCCCGGCGGCCATCGAGGACGGTCAGGCGCCTGCGCGCCCGCGAGATCCGCACCGCCCAGGGGGTGCGGGTGATGCGGACCTGCGCTGCGCGGATCCAGGCGAAATGGCCATCCGGCAGCACCGGGGCGGCGACCTTCAGCCACCGACGGCGGCGGGCAAAGACCCCGAGCGTCTGCCGAGACCCAAACGGCGTCGACGACGAAAGGACTCCTAACCGAGCCCCGCCGGGACGTCGACGGAGCGCGACCTGGGTGCCCGGCCTCACCGTGGCGATCTCATGCCGGGCAGGAGGCGAGCGTCGGCGCGGGGAGCGCGCTGAGGCGCCTCGGGCTCGGGCTTTCTGGCCGCTGGCGGAGGCGCGACCTCGCCAAAACGGGGGAACCTGAACCAGCGAGGGAAGGCCGACGAGGCTTGCTTGGGGACGACCCCGAATGAATCGGACCGGGCCCAGCTTGGGAAAGACAAAGGCGCCCGAGAGTCTTGGTGCGGCCCGTCGGTAAATGTAGGGGTCAACCGCCACCGCATCGCCCACGTTGAGCGTCGGCATGACCATGGGTTCGGGGTAGGCGACGGTCAGGAGCCTGGCTTCAGAGCTCCTGCAGCTCAGTTCGAGGACGGCCACAACTACGGCCGCCGCGACAACGACGAACCTCCGCATCGACTGGTTATGTATACCGAGCCGACTCGACGTTTGCCCCGCCGGGTGGGTGCGGCGCGGCGACCGCCGATCCGAGCCCTTCGGGTCAGATGTAGTACATCGGGGCGCCCGCGGCGCGGATCTCCTGCTCGGCCACGGAGGCCACCGTGGTCTCGGCCAGGACCGCGGCCGCCGCCTGGGCGGCCTCGAAGAACACGCCGCTGGCGTCACGCCCGAGCGGGCCGTCAAGCAGCTCGACGAGCTCGAGAACGGTCACCTCCGACGCGGGGCGAGCAAAGCTGTATCCGCCCTTCACGCCCCGCTGGGACCGGAGAACGCCACCCCTGCGCAGGGTCGCGAACAGCTGCTCCAAGAACTGGACCGGGATCTCGCGGCGGCGGGCCAGTTCGGCGATCGGGACAGGTCCCCCGTCGCCATGACCGCACAGTTCGACCAGCGCGCTGAGCGCATACGGAGACTTGCTTGTAACAGAAATCATCGGCTCATTCTCGATCGTAGCGGTGGGGAATGGGGTCGGCGTCCATGGGCGTTGGTCGGGTCGGGTCGGCGGCCCCGCCCGCTCTCCCGGCCGCCGCAGAACGCTGATGCTTTGGGATGAGACCGAAGAGTGGGTGTCAAGGCCGCGATTCGGCGGCCGGCAGAGCGGCTGGGCCCCCAGACCGACAAGACCACCCCTCCCCAGCTGCCTTTTTCGAGCAGCGTGCGCCGAGCGGCTGCGCCGGCGCGCTTACTTGGAGTCAATCAGCGTTCATATCGAACGGCAAAGGACTCCAAGTCGCCGCTCGAGCACCCGAGACGCTGGCCGCGCCTAAACCAAGCCACTGTCGCCGCTGGAGCGGTTTCTGCAGCTAGAAGCCCGGTGACGCGGCCGGCCGCTCAGGCGCCGAATCGCGTCGTCACATACCTCAGCCACGGTCGCGCACACGCGGTCAGCGCCACGGCGCCAGAGCGAGTCGGTCGCGGCCCCGCAGAACGCCGAACGACCGAAACCGCTAGATCCAGCCGCGCTCGGTGGCGATCAGCACTGCTTGGGCGCGATCCATGGCGCCGAGCTTGCCGTACACGTTGTGCAGGTGGGTACGGACGGTGCTGGTCGACAGCCCGAGCTCGGAGGCGATCTGCTTGTAGACCATGCCC
>DASXHG010000366.1:0-1705 GCA_036488625.1 Solirubrobacteraceae bacterium
GAGTACGCCGAGGCGCTGGCTCACGTCGAGGAGCTCGAGGAGCAGCGCGCCGACCTCGAGACGGCCCTGCGCGAGCTCGAGAAGCTGATCGCCGACACCGACAAGCAGATCCGCACGACCTTTGAGGAGACCTTCGCCGCCACCGCCCGCGGGTTCGAGGAACTGGCCGCGCAGCTGTTCCCGGGTGGAAGCGGGCGCCTGCGGCTGGTCAGCGAGCGTCCCGGGCCGGCCCGGGTCCTCGGCGGCGAGGACGCCGACGGCGCCAAGAACGCCGAGGGCGATCCGGATGCCGACGGATCCGAGGACGGCGTCGCCGAGGACGAGGAGACCGAGGACCTCCAGGGGGTGGAGATCGAGATCACGCCCGCCGGCAAGGAGGCGCGGCGTCTGTCGCTTCTCTCCGGCGGCGAGAAGTCGATGACCGCGCTGGCCTTCCTGTTCGCCGTGTTCCTCGCCCGTCCGTGTCCGTTCTACATCCTGGACGAGGTCGAGGCGGCCCTCGACGACCTGAACATCGACCGCTTTCTCACCCTCCTGCGCCAGTACTCGTCACGGGCCCAGTTCATCGTCGTCACCCATCAGAAGCGCACGATTGACGCCGCCGACTCGCTGTACGGGGTCTCGATGGGCAGCGACGGTATCTCCAAGGTCATCTCCCGCCGCCTCACCGAAGCCGAAGTCGCGGCCTGAGCCGCTAACGTCGCCGCCGTCATGGCCCGCGACTGGCGCGATCTGTTCATCATCGACGGCGCCCCGCCGCCGGCGCAGGACTCGGCCCCCGCGGCCGAGGAGCGCCGCGTGGGCCGCTTCCGCCGCCTGCGCGAAAGCCTGCGCAAGACCCGCCAGGCGTTCCAGTCCGAGCTCCAGGCCACGCTGTTTGAGGATCTCAGCGACGAGACCTGGGAACGGCTCGAGGAGGCCCTGATCTACGCCGACGTCGGCGCACGCACGACCGCGCGCGTGGTCGGGGAGCTCGAGCAGGAGGCCCGGGAGAACAAGCTCACCGGCGGCCAGGAGTTATCCGACCGGCTCGTCTCGCTGCTGACCGAGATCGCTCAGACCGGCAACGACAAGATCGATCTGCGCCCCGAGCCGACGGTGATCCTCGTCGCCGGCGTCAACGGCACGGGCAAGACGACCACGATCGGCAAGCTCGCCTGGCACCTGAGCCGTGAGCTCGGGCAGAAAGTGGTGCTGGCGGCGGGAGACACGTTCCGCGCTGCGGCCGTCGAACAACTCGAGCTGTGGGCCGAGCGGGCCGGGGTGGACTTCATCAAGGGGTCCCCGAACGCCGACCCGGCATCGGTCGCCTACGAGGGCGTCGCCGCGGCGATCCGCGATGGCGCAGACGTCGTGATCATCGATACCGCCGGGCGGCTTCACACCCAGGACGACCTGATGGCCGAGCTGGGCAAGGTGCGCCGCGTCATCACCAAGCAGCTCCCCGGCGCGCCGCACGAGACGATCCTCACCGTCGACGCCACCACGGGCCAGAACGGCCTGCGGCAGGCTCAGCTCTTCTCCCAGGCGATTGAGGTCAGCTCGCTGTGCCTGACCAAGCTCGACGGCACGGCCAAGGGCGGCATCGCCCTGGCCATCGCCCACGAGCTGGGGATCCCGGTGAAGCTGATCGGGGTCGGCGAGCAGCTCGAGGACCTGCGGCCGTTCGACGCCGGGGAGTTCGCTCGGGCGCTGGTTTCCTGAG
>DASXHG010000394.1:0-5301 GCA_036488625.1 Solirubrobacteraceae bacterium
GGCCGGGGACCCGAACCTCCTCGGCATCGGGATCGGGGTCTACGTGGAGATCACCAACGGCGCGCCCGAGGGAGAATTCGGCGCCGTCGAGATCACCGCCTCCGGGGACGCGATCCTGCGCACCGGCTCCTTCTCCCACGGACAGGGCCACGAGACCACGTTCGCCCAGATCGTCGCCGAGCAGCTCGGGATCCCGATCGAGCGGATCACGGTGGTCAAGGGCGACACCCGGACGGTCGTCCGCGGCAGCGGCACCTACGGGTCAAAGTCGACGCAGATTGGCGGCGTGGCCGCCCGCCAGGCGTCCGTCGAGCTGGTGAAGCTGGCCAAGGAGCTGGCCGCGGAGCAGCTCGAAGCCGATCCCCACGACATGGTCTTCGACCTCGAGGGGGGTCACTTCCACGTTGCCGGCGCGCCGCAATCGGCGCTGGGCTGGGGTCAGCTCGCCGGGGCGCTGGATGGGGCGGGGCGCCTCGACGAGCTGCAGGCCGAGGTCGACTTCGAGCCCCCGCTGCCCACCTTCCCGTTCGGGGCCCACGTGGCCATCGTCGAGGTCGACCGCGATACCGGCGCGGTCCGGATGCTGCGCCACGTGGCCGTCGACGACGCCGGACGCATCATCAATCCGATGATCGCCGACGGTCAGATCCACGGCGGGGTCGCCTCCGGGATCGCCCAGGCGCTGCATGAGGAGGTGGCCTACGACGAGGACGGCAATCCGCTGTGCGCCAACTTCGTCAGCTACAGCATTCCGGCCGCGACCGAATTTCCGCTGTTTGAGACGGTGCGGATGGAGACGCCGACGCCGGTCAATCCGCTGGGCGCGAAGGGCATCGGCGAGTCAGGCACGATCGGTGCCACGCCCGCCGTCCACAACGCCGTCGTCGACGCCCTGGCTCATCTCGGCGTGCGCCACCTCGACATGCCCGCCAATGGGGAAACCGTGTGGCGGGCGATCGACGCTGCGAGCCGGAGCGCCTGACTCCGTACTCTCACGCTGTGGAATCCGTCCAGAACGAAACGCTCGAGTTCCATCAGCTGCGCTCACCGGGGCCCGGCGGGCGCACCTTCAGCCAGCCCCGCCGGCCCGGCTTTGCCGACTGCGCGCCGTCGGGGCGCCTGCGGCTCGACGCTCTGGCCTGCTGGCTGCAGGACGTTGCCTACGCCGATGTCGAGGATGCCGGTCTCGCCGACGCCGCCGTCTGGGTGGTCCGGCGCACGCGGATGCGCGTCAACCGCTTTCCGCGCTTTGGCGAGCAGTTCCGGTGCACGACGTTCTGCAGCGGGCTCGGCCGGATGTGGGCTGAGCGCCGCACCGACGTGATCCGCGAGGGTGGCGAGCGCCCCGACGTCGAGGCGGTCTCGCTGTGGGTTCATCTCGACGTGCGCAGCTGGCGCCCGGTTCCCCTGACCGAGGGCGAGATCGAGACCTACGGGCCGTCGGTCGTCGACCGGCGGGTCAGCGCGCGCCTTCGCCATCCCGTCCCGAGCGGCGCAGCCCAGGGCCCGGGGTGCGTGGATTGGAGCTTCCGTCGCACCGAATGCGACATCGCCAACCACGTCAACAACGCCGCCTACTGGACGCCGGTCGAGGAGGAGCTGCTGGCCGGCAGCGACCCAGACCCGACGCGGGTCGACGCCGAGATCGAGTACCGCACGCCGGCCCAGGCCGGGGACTACCGCTTGCGCAGCGAGGGCGATTGGCGCTGGATCCTCAGTCCGGGCGGCGAGCTGCACGCCTCGATGGTCCTGCGTCGTGGCTGACGCCGAAACCCTTCTGCGCGAAGCCCGGCGGCCGCTGGTCATCGGCATGGGCGGCGGCGGCGACGTGGTCGGGGCGCTGGCCAGCGCCGAGTTCAACCGGCTCTACGACGGCGGCGCGCCGATCGTCGGCGGCCTGGCCTGGGAGCGGCGACCGATCGACCCCGTCCCGGGGCCCCGGAGCGTGGACGAGATCGCCGACGGGGAGGAGATTGCGCCCGGGGTCCTGCTGGCCGGCCCCGACACCCGGGTGGCCGACCGCGACGTGTACTTCGGCGAGTCACGGATGGCGGGCTTTCTGGGCGAGCCGACGTTGTTGGTCACGATCGATGACGGGCCGGCGGCGATCGCATCCGGGCTGGCCGGAGCGCGCGAGCGGCTCGGCGCCGACCTGGTCGTGTTCGTCGACGTCGGCGGTGACGTCCTCGCCCGCGGTGATGAGCCGGGACTCCGGAGCCCCCTGTGTGACGCCGTGATGCTCGCCGCCGCCGTCCATCTCGCCGCGACCGGAGTGCCCGTGCTGCTGGGCATCTTCGGGATCGGCTGTGATGCCGAGCTGACCAATCAGGAGGTGCTCGACCGCGTCGCCCTCGTCGCCGCTGCGGGCGGCCTGGCCGGGGTCCGGGGTCTGACCGAGCCGATCGCCGCTCGCCTGGAGGCGGCGATGGAGCACGTTCAGACCGAGGCCAGCGCTCAGGCCGTGCGCGCCTTCCGCGGGGTCAGCGGCACGGTCACGATCCGCGGCGGTCAATCGGCGCTGGAGCTGAGTCCGGTCGCCGCGCTGACCGTCTATCTGGACCTCGGCCTGGCCTACTCCGCGGCCGGCGAGCTGGCCCGCGCCGTTGCGGACACCGGCTCGCTGCGGGAGGCCAACGCCGTGCTGACCGCGCTCGGCGTCCGCACCGAGCTCGACCTCGAGAGCGACGCCTTTACCCCTAGGTCGTAAAGACGATCTTGCCGAGGACGTTGCCTTCGAGCAGGGCCTGAAAGCCCTGGCGGGCATCGGACAACGGCAGGCTGGCGTCGATGATGGGCCGGATCTCGCGCTCGAGGCAGAAGCGGGTCAGTCGCTCGAGCTCCTCGCGGGTGCCCATCGTGGACCCGATCACCGATAGCTGGAGGAAGAACACCCGGGTCAGCTCGGCCGGGGGCGCCTCGCCGGAGGTCGCGCCCGAGACGACGAGCTTCCCGCCCGGCTTCAGCGAGCGGATCGAGTGCTTCCAGGTCGCCTGGCCCACCGTCTCCATCACCGCGTCGACGCGCTCGGGCAGCCGCTCGCCCGATTCAAAGGCCTGCTCGGCGCCGAGCTCCAAGGCCTGTTGGCGTTTCTCCGCCGAGCGGCTGGTCACCCAGATACGAACGCCGGCGGCGGCGCCGAGCACCGTCAGCGCGGTGGCCACGCCGCCGGCCGCGCCCTGGACGAGGACCGTCATCCCGGGCGTGATCTGGCCGCGGGTGAACAGCATCCGATAGGCGGTCAGCCAGGCCGTTGGGAGGCAGGCCGCGTGCTCGAAGGACACCTCGGGGGGCTTGGGAACCAGGTTGCGCCTGGGCACCGCGACCTTCTCGGCCAGGGCGCCCTGGAAGCGCTCGGAGAGCAGCGACCGCTTGGGATCGAGGGTCTCGTCGCCGCGCCAGCTGTCGTCGGTGAGCACGGCGTGGACGATCACCTCGTTGCCGTCCTCGTCGATCCCGGCCGCATCGCAGCCGAGGATCATCGGCAGCCGGTCCTCGGGCAGGCCCACGCCCCGCAGCGACCACAGATCGTGGTGGTTCAGGGAGGCGGCCTTGACAGTCACCGTCGTCCAGCCCGCGGGGACCTCAGGCTCGGGCCGTTCACCGACCTCCAGGCCGGACAGCGGGTCCTCGGGGTTTATGGATTTGGCGTAGACGGCCAGCATGGGTCGCCCGGGACCGTACCCCGGTGCCGCCGTGCGTGAAACAGCCGCGGTTGCTACCAGCCGCCGCGGGGGTGAGCGATTGCTGCCTGCGCGGCGGCGATCCGCGCCACCGGCACCCGAAACGGGGAGCAGGACACGTAGTCCAGGCCGGCGTCGTGGAAGAAGGCGATCGACTCCGGGTCGCCACCGTGCTCACCGCAGATGCCGAGCTTCAGGTCGGGGCGCGCCTCGCGCCCGACCCAGGCGGCGAGCCGGACCAGCCAACCGACCCCGGGCTTGTCGATCGTCTCGAACGGGCTGCGGTCGATGATCTTGCGCTGCATGTAGACGGGCACGAACTTCGACTCCACGTCGTCGCGCGAGAAGCCGAGCGCGGTCTGGGTCAGGTCGTTGGTGCCAAACGAGAAGAAGTCGGCGTGCCGTGAGATGCGGTCGGCGACGAAGCACGCCCGCGGGAGCTCGATCATCGTGCCCACGGTGTAGTCCTCGCCGGCGGTCAGCTCCTCCTCCTCACCGATTCTGACCACGAGCTCGCGCATCAGCTCGATTTCGTGCTCGTAGTCGACGAGCGGGATCATGATCTCGGGATGGGGCGGCCTGGCCGCCGCCTTGGCCGCGCGCAGGATCGCGTGGACCTGCATCTCATAGATCTCGGGGTAGAGGATGCCCAGGCGGCAGCCGCGGGTCCCGAGCATCGGGTTCTCCTCACTGATCTCGTGCACCCGGTCGAGCATCCGCTCCAGCTGGGGCAGCTCGTCTGACTCCTCGATCCGGGCACGCTCGACCTGGGCGGCGAGATCCTCGGCGTTGGGCAGGAACTCGTGCAGCGGCGGGTCGAGCAGGCGAACTGTGACCGGCAGGCCGGCCATGGCCTCGAACAGCCCCTCGAAGTCCTGTTGCTGGAGGGGGAGCAGGTCGGCCAGCGCCTCGCGCCGGGCATCGCGCGTGTCGGCCATGATCATCGCCCGCATCTTCGGCTGGCGGTCCTCGGCCATGAACATGTGCTCGGTCCGGCACAGGCCGATCCCCTCGGCGCCCAGCTCCCGGGCGCGGGTCGCATCCTCGGGCGTGTCGGCGTTGGCGCGCACACCGAGCTCGCGCAGGTCATCGGCCCAGCTCAGGACCTGGTCGAAGTTGTCGTCCACCCGTGCTTCGACGAGCGGAACGTCATCGACGGTCACGCACCCCTTGGTTCCGTCGATGGCAATCGCATCACCCTCGTGCAGCTGAGTCCCGTTGACGGTCACCGTCTTGGCGCTCAGGTCGATGGCGATCGTCTCGGCCCCGACCACGGCCGGGCGCCCCATACCGCGGGCGACCAGCGCGGCGTGCGAGGCCTTTCCGCCCTCACTGGTCAGGATCCCCTTGGCGGCGTGAAAGCCGGCCACATCCTCGGCGTCGGTGAACGGCCGCACGAGGATCACATCACGGCCCTCCTCGGCCGCCGCCACGGCGTCGGCGGCGGTGAACACGATCGTCCCCTTGGCCGCCCCCGGCGATGCGTTGACGCCGCTGGCCAGCACGTCGAACGTCGCCTCGGGGTCGAAGGTGGGGTGCAGCAGCGCGTCCAGCGAGGCCGGGTCGATCGTGTTCAGGGCCTGCTCGCGGGAGAGCAGACCCTCCTGCACGGCATCGACCG
>DASXHG010000396.1:0-7277 GCA_036488625.1 Solirubrobacteraceae bacterium
GATCGCCTTTGACCAGGCCGGCCTGCCGATCGAGCAACACGTCCGGAGCGACCCCTCGATGCTGCGTCCGGCGGAAGTCGATCATCTGATCGGCGATTCCACCAAGGCCCGTGATCAGCTGGGCTGGCAGCCCGAGGTGAACTTCGAGCAGCTGATCCGGATGATGGTCGACTCCGACTACGAGATGCTCAAGCACGAGACCCGGTGACGCCTGGCGTCCATCGCTCGGCGGCGGTCGGCTTTGAGCGTGCCGGCGATGACTACGAGCGCGGCCGCCCCGGTTACCCCAAGGCGGCGGTGGCGTGCCTGGCCGAGTCGCTCGGGCTGGGTCCCGGCCGCGAGGCCTTGGACCTGGCCGCCGGGACGGGCAAGCTGACCCGTGCCCTGGCCACCAACGGCGCCGAGCTGGTGGCCGTGGAGCCGGTGGCCGGAATGCGCCGAGCGCTCGAGGCGGCGCTGCCCTCGGTGCGCGTCCTGAAGGGCACGGCGGAGGCGATCCCGCTCGGTGACTCAAGCGTCGATGCCGTTCTGGTCGCGCAGGCCTTTCACTGGTTTGACGTCCCGGCCGCCGCGGCCGAGATCAACCGCGTCCTGCGCCCGGGCGGAGGACTCGGGGTGATCTGGAACTCGTGGGATGAGAGCGTGCCCTGGGTGGAGCGCGTCCAGCGCGTCGTGCACGAGCACGTCGGCGGCGCGCCCCAGCAGCTCACGAGCCCGTGGGAGGCCGAGCTGGCCGCCACCGGGCGCTTCGAGCCGCTGCAGCGGGCCGAGTTTCCGAACCTAGTGATCGGCGGCGTCGATGTCCTGCGCGCCCGCGTGGCTTCGGTCAGCTACATCTCGGCCCTGCCCGAGCCCGAGCGCCGGCGCGTGCTGGACAAGGTGTCCGCGATCGTCGAGTCCGACCCGTCGGTCGCCGGCCGGGACGAATTCGAGATGCCGTACACGACCAGCGTCAGGTGGTGCCGCGCCCGGCGCGCGACGCAGGCCCGGCCCTCTACCCGGAGACGCTGAAGCGGCAGCCCCGGGCCTCGAGCTCGGCGAACATGTCGCTCGGCTCGATGCAGCGCTCGGGCGGAAGCGCCCCGTGGGCGGTGATCTGACCGCGAGCCAGCAGGCGCACGCTCGCCGCCGCCGGAGTCGCGGTGGACACGATCGAGCCGCCGAGACCGAAGTGCGGATGGGTCTCGGCCCGCACCTGCAGGCGCCGGCCGCCGACGGTGCGAATCGTGACCAGATGCACGGACACGGTCTGATCGGAGGCCGGGGCGGCCTCGCGCTGGGCGGCGGCGATCTCCTCGGGCGAGGCGCCGATCAGCCCCTTCAGACGGTCCAGCAGCGCCGGCGCCAGCGACAGCTGAAAGCTGGCCGCCCGGCAGCCAAAGCTCTCGCCGAAGGTGGCCAGCTCGGAGTGCAGGGTGTAGATGACCTCGGCCTCGCCGATCGGGTCGCCGTAGTCGACGACCCCCGCGGGGGTCAATGGGGCGATCTCCTCGGGCTCGCCGTCGCTCAGCACGACCGGAGCCAGGGTCAGCTCGTCGATCAGGGTCTGCAGCGAATACGGAGGACGCAGCCGCCCGTCGGTCGCCGTGACCGGGTCGCGTCCGGCGGCGGCGATGTCGATCGAGGCGATCGCCTCGCCACCGAGTTGCTGCACTCCGTGACGAGCCATGAGGTTCGTCTTGCCCGGACTGGAGCCGACCCCGAGCAGCGCCAGCCGACCGGACTGCTCGAAATCCCGATGAAGCTCTCGCTGGCGATGAGTCACCCAGTACAGCCCCCCGAGGTCGACGTAGTGGCAGCCCGCCGTCAGGCAGGCCTGCATGGCCTCGAGGTTGATTCGGTAGGACGCGGTGTTGACCAGCACGTCGACTCCGGCCAGCCGGGACGCGAGCTGATCGACCGAGCGGGCATCGACGGCCTCGGCTCGCGCCTTGCCCTGAGCATGCTCGGCGGCGACCGCGGCCGCTCGCTCGGCATCGAGGTCGAGCAGCACCATCTGCGCGACCTCGTCTGACTCGGCCAGATCGCGAATGATGGCCGGCGCGATCGTACCCGCCGCGCCGAGTACGGCCACACTGAACGGCCTTTCGAAAGGCATTGTCACCACACCATATCGGCGCCATACTTGTACAACGAGTACAAAAGCTAAACCCGTGCTCATGCAAGTTCATGTTGCACCGTGCGTCGTGTCCGATTAGTTTTCGCCGCCTTGGAGACATCAGCCCCCCCACCCTCAGCCGCTCAGTCCGTCCGACCCGAGCTGGCCCCCGGCCAGAAGGGCCTCAAGCCCAACGCGATCGGCTACATCTCGAATCTGGTCATCTCGGTCGCGTCGACCGCGCCCGCCTACAGCCTGGCGGCCACGCTCGGCTTCATCGTCGCCGTCGGTGGCGTCGGCGTTCACGCGCCGGCGGTTCTGATCGTCTCGTTCATCCCGATCCTGTTCGTGTCGGTCGGCTACCGGTTCTTGAACCTGGCTGACCCGGACGCCGGCACCACCTTTGCCTGGGTCACCCGGGCCTTCGGTCCCCAGCTCGGTTGGATCAACGGCTGGGCGATCTTCTTGGCCGACATCATCGTCATGGCCTCACTGGCCGCGATCGCCAGCAACTACACGTTCCTGCTCTTCAGCTCCAGCGGCGCCCCCTCGAACTTCTGGCTGATCGTCGGCGCGGTCGTGTGGATCGCCGTGATGACGTGGATCTGCTACCGGGGAATCGAGCTCTCGGCCCGCATCCAGTCGATCCTGCTCAGCTTCGAGATCACGACGCTCGCCGTGTTCGCGGTCGTCTCCCTGATCAAGGTCTACGCCAACAGCCCCACCCACTCGATCCAGGTCTCGGCCAGCTGGTTCAACCCGTTCGACCTCGGCTGGGGGGCGCTGATCGACGGCGTCCTGCTGGGCATCTTCATCTACTGGGGCTGGGATTCGGGCGTGGCCGTGAACGAGGAGTCACGCGACCGCACGCGCGGCCCCGGCAAGGCGGCCGTGATCTCGACCGTCCTCCTGCTGGTGATCTACGTGATCGTCAGCGCCGCCGCCCAGGCCTATCACGGCACCAAGTTCCTGTCCGACAACTCAAACGACGTGCTCAACGCGCTCGGGGGCCCGGTCCTCGGTTCGGGCTGGGACAAGCTGTTGATCATCGCCGTGCTCACGTCGGCTTCGGCCTCGACCCAGACGACGATCCTGCCCACCGCGCGGACCACGTTCTCGATGGCCCGCTGGCAGGCGATCCCGCAAGCGTTCGGGAAGGTCCATCCCCGGTTTTTGACCCCGACCTTCTCGACGCTGCTCATGGGCGCTCTGTCGATCGTCTGGACGGTCGCGCTGCTGGCCTTCAACTCCAACCAGGATGTGCTCGGCGACGCGATCTCGGCCCTCGGCTTCTCGGTCTGCTTCTACTACGGGTTCACCGGCTTGGCCTGCGCCTTCTACTTCCGTCGGGACCTGTTCAAGAGCGTCCGGAACTTCGTCCTCGCCGGCCTCATTCCCGTGGTCGGAGGGATCATGATGGGCTACGTGGCCGTCAAGGCCTTCAGCTACTACAACACGGCCGGCAACAACTACTCCAAACCGCTGGCCGGCATCGAGACACCGATCGTGATCGGCGTCGGCGGTCTGATCCTGGGCGTGATCCTGATGTTCGCCTCCTGGCCCTTCTTCCCCCAGTTCTTCCGGCGCCGCGGCGGGGAGGCAGCGGACCCGGACATCCTGATCGCCGATGCTGCGCACCACGCCAGCGCGCAGGCCATCGGCGGGCCCGACGCCCCCGTCTGATCCAGGCCAGCGCCCGCCCGGGCCCCTCCGGGCGAGCCCATGATTTTCCGCGATGGACGAACCCGCTCGGTGCATCGCCTTTGACCGGGACGTGACCCTGCGCGGGGCGCGCGAACGAGCGGAGATCCCGGAGGGCTGGGTGGCCCGCCACCGAGGGCTGCCCAGCGTGTTCAGCCTCAACCTGGTCATCTTGACCAGCCCCGTGCCCGCGACCTTGAGCCCAGCCGACGTCGAGACGCTGGGCGATCGCTGGCTCGACGACGTCGGGCACCGCCTGGTCAGGATCGAGGACCCGGCCGCGGCCGACCGCCTTGCCCCCGCGCTGCTCGCGACCGGATGGGAGCGCCAGCGCACGCTACTCATGACCCTGACCGAGAACGCCCCGGCAGCGGAGCCTGACCCGCGCGCGCGTCCGATCTCAGAAGCCGAGCTCGACGCCGTGATGCGGGCCGACTTCGAGCTCGATTTTCCGACGCACACGTTCCCCGGCCTGGCCGACATGCTCGTCGACGCCCAGCGCTCGCTGCGCCAGGGGACCACGGCGCTGCGGTTCGGAGCCGGAGTCGACGACGGGCTGCAGTCGATGGGCACGCTGTTCCTGGACGAGGGCCCCGATGGTCACCGGATGGCGATGATCGAGCAGGTCGCGACGCTGCCCGGATACCGTGAGCGCGGACTGGCTCGAGGCGTCGTTTCGGCCGCGATCTCGGCCGCCCGCGAGTGGGGAGCCGACACGGTGATGATCCCCGCCGACGCCGACGACTGGCCGCAGGTCATGTACGCCAAGCTGGGCTTCGCCACGACAGCCCGCCACGCCAGCTTCCTGCGCCGCCCCGAGGCCGGTCCGCGCTCCCATGGCGCCCAGCGGGGTGCTTAGATCCCCGACATGGACAACGTCGCGGTCTCCACCGTCAAGAACTCGATCCTGGACACGATCGGGAACACGCCGCTGGTCCGGCTCTCGAGGATCGGCGCCGGGGTGGCGCCGCAGGTGATCGCCAAACTCGAGGCCTTCAATCCCGGCGGCTCGATCAAGGACCGGATCGCCGTGTCGCTGATCGAGGCCGCCGAGAGAAATGGCTACCTGCGCCCCGGGGGGACGATCGTCGAGCCGACGTCCGGGAACACGGGCACCGGGCTGGCCATCGCCGCGCGGCTGAACGGCTACCGGGTGATCGCCGTGATGCCGGACAAGATGTCACGCGAGAAGATCGACCTGCTGCGTGCGTACGGCGCCGAGGTGGTCGTCGCGCCGACCGATGTCGCTCCCGATTCACCCCAGTCCTACTACCGCGTGGCCGACCGGCTCACGGCTGAGATCCCGGGCGCGTTCCAGCCCAACCAGTACGCCAACCCCGCCAATCCGCAGACCCACTACGAGCACACCGGACCCGAGCTGTGGGAGCAGATCGGCGATCGGCTAACCCACCTTGTCGTCGGCGTGGGGACCGGCGGGACCATCACCGGGATGGCGCGCTACCTGCGCGAGCGCAAGCGCGATCTCGTGATCGTGGGGGCCGATCCCGAGGGCTCGATCTACTCCGGCGGCGAGGAGAACGTGCGCCCCTATCTGGTCGAGGGCGTGGGCGAGGATTTCTGGCCCCAGACCTTTGACCCGTCGGTGGTCGACCGCTGGGTGACGGTGTCTGACCGCGACTCCTTCCTCACCACCCGGCGCCTGGCGCAGGTCGAGGGCATCCTGGCCGGGGGTTCGGGCGGACTCGCACTGCACGCCGCGCTCGTGGTCGCGGCCGAGCTCCAGGACCCCGAGGCGGCGATCGTGGTCATCATTCCCGACGGCGGCCGCTCCTACCTGTCGAAGATCTATTCCGACGCCTGGATGCGCCAGTACGGGTTCCTCGAGCGGGGTGCGGATCTAACCGTCGGGGACGTGTTGCGCCACAAGCGCGAAGCGGGCGAGATCCCCTCGCTGGTCACCGTCGAGCCGCACTTCCGCGTTCGCGACGCCGTGGCCCTGCTGCACGAGCATCGCGTCTCCCAGCTCCCCGTGGTCAGCGCGGATGATCCGACCAGCATCGTCGGCGCGATCGGCGAACGCGGGCTCCTGCGGCACGCCGCCGCCGATCCGGCGCTGCTCGACGCCGAGATCGCGCAGGTCATGGAGCCGCCGTTTGCAGCCGTGGCCAGCGAGGATCCGGTACGGGAGGCGGTCGAGCTGCTGGCCGGCGAGCAACAGGCCCTGCTGGTCACCTACGAGGGCCGCGCCGAGGGCCTCGTCACCCGGACCGATCTGCTCGAGGCGCTGGCCTCGTGAGCACACCCGCGACCCCTGATTCCGGGGATGCCTTTGCCACGCGCGCCGTTCACGCCGGCCTGACGCCCGATCCCTCCTACGGGTCGGTCATCCCGGCCATTCACCAGACCTCGACCTACGCCCAGCGTGTCCCCGGTGACTTTGTCGAGGACTACGACTACGCCCGCTCTGCCAACCCGACCCGGGCCGCGCTCGAGCGGGCCCTCGGGGACCTCGAAGGCGGCCGGGCGGTGGCCTTCGCCTCAGGCATGGCGGCCGAGCACGCTCTGATGACCGTCGTCTGCGCCGCCGGAGACCACGCCGTACTGCCCTCGGATCTCTATGGCGGCACCTACCGCCTCGTCGACAAGGTGCTGGCCCGCTGGGGTCTTCGCTATGACCTGGTCGACCAGACCGACCTGAGCGCCGTCGAGCAGGTCGTGAACGCCGACACCCGGCTGATCTGGGTTGAGAGTCCCACCAACCCGACCCTGAACGTGATCGACATCGAGGCGGTGGCGGCTCGCCGCGGCCCCGCCCTGGTCGCCGTTGACAACACCTTCGCCACCCCGGCCAACCAGCGGCCCCTCGAGCTCGGCGCCGATGTCGTCGTGCACTCGACCACCAAGTACCTGGGCGGTCACTCCGACGTGGTCGGCGGCGTCGTCATCACGCGCGACCCCGAACTCCACGAGCGCCTGCGCTTTATCCAGAACGCGGTCGGCGCGGTTCCCGGTCCGATGGACTGCTTCCTCGTCCACCGAGGCCTGCGCACGCTGTCGGTGCGGATGGCCGCCCATGCCCGCAGCGCGGAGGCCGTGGTCGCCATGCTCCGCGCCCAGCCCGAGGTCGAGGACGTTCGCTGGCCGGGCTACAGCGGCATGGTGTCGTTTCGCCACCCGCGCGCGACCACGGTCGCGGCCTCGACCCGGCTGTTCACGCTCGCCGAGTCCCTGGGTGGTGTCGAGTCACTGATCGAGGTGCCGCAGGGCATGACCCACCAGTCCGTCGAGGGCTCAACCGCGGCCGTCCCGCCCGACCTGGTCCGCCTGAGCTGCGGGATCGAGGAGCCCGCCGACCTGGTCGCCGATCTACAGGCGGCCCTGGGCTGAGAGCCGCCCGGGCCGCGGTGTAGCCTCGCCTCGATGAGCAGTACGGCGGCAATCTCGGCGGAGGCGATTCCGGGCAGTGACCTGCCGGGGCCGTTCCCGGTCGGCTCCTACGCGGCCCAGCTGCGCCGGC
>DASXHG010000456.1:0-3448 GCA_036488625.1 Solirubrobacteraceae bacterium
CTGCTGATGACGCTGGTCGCCGTCGCGCTGGTGGCCGTCGCTCTGGCCAGCCGCCGGCGGCGGATGGCGGAGCTGGTCAGCGCCTGAACAGTCGACGGCGGATGGCCGAACTGGCCAGCGCCTGAACAGCCCCGAGCGCCCGACCCCAACCGGAGGGCCGGGCGCTCTGCGCCGTCTGAACTCAGCCCGCGTTGGCGGTGCGAGCCGGGCGCGTACCGAGGGTGACCTTGATGTGCAGGGTCTGACCGCCGCGCTTGACGGTCATGTTGACGGTCTCACCTGGCCTGTGGGCGTCGACCCCAGCGATGAACTGGTCAGTCGTGGTGATCGTCTGGCCGTTGACGGCCGTGATCAGATCGTGGGCCTTGAGGCCCGCCTTGGCCGCCGGCCCGCCCGCCTGGACGGAGCCGACCTGGGCTCCCCCGGCCGAGTTCGAGATCAGCTCAACCCCGACGTAGGCGTGATTGACCTTGTGGCCGCCGATCAGCTCGTTGGCGATCCGGGCCACGGTGTTGGACGGGATCGCGAACCCGACTCCCGAGCTCGAGCCCTGGCCCTGAGCGTTCTGGTTGTTGGTCTCGATCTGGTCGTTGAGACCCAGCACGTGGGCGCTGGCGTCGAGCAGCGGGCCGCCCGAGTTACCGGGATTGATGGCCGCGTCGGTCTGAATCGCGTTGGGGATCGTGTAGTTGTTGGGGGCGGTGATGCTCCGCCCGGTCTGGCTGACGATGCCCTGGGTCGTCGTCTCGGGCAGGCTGAACGGACTGCCGATCGCCACCACCGGATCGCCGACCTGGGCCACTGATGAGTTGGCCAGCGGGATCGGGTGCAGCACCGAGGACGGTGCGTTGACGTGGATCACGGCGACGTCGGTCGAGGGATCGGTACCGACGACCGTGGCCGGATAGCTCTTGCCGTTCTGGAAGTTGACCTTGACCGCGGTCTCGTTGGCCACGACGTGCTCGTCGGTGAGGATGTCGCCGCGTGAGTTGTAGACCACACCGGCGCCCTCGCCCTGGGTCTTCTGGCTACCGCCCTGGCCGCCGAAGAACCCGAAACCCGGGTTGGTGCTCTGGGCGGTGACGACGATGTCGACCACGCCCGGGCTGGCACTGCGGTAGATCTGGTTGATGGTCAGCCCATTCTGCTTGCTGAAGCTGGCCGGGAGCGCGGCCTGCTGCTGACGGGTGACCGTGGTGGTCACCGAGCGGCTGTTCGAGCCGGAACCTCCAGCGATGATCAGAGCGATCACTCCCCCGGCGACGGCGCCGCCGATGATGGGTATCCATCGGCTGAAACTGCTCATTTTCTAGGTGTCTCCTGAATCGTCTTGTCGGACTCGTACCGATAGCAGTACAGCGCCTGCCAATGAGAACCTTCGAAGGCTCACGGAAGAGTCCCGTAAGAGCGCTATCAGCCTTCACACCTGAGGCTAGCCCGCGTCGAGCGGTCAGGCTCCGTTGGCCGCCATTTCCACGAAGTAATCGAGGGCCTCGGGGTTGGCCAGCGACTCCCGTGAGACGGCCTGATCGGCTGGCGTGCCGGTGAGAATCCGTTTCACGGGGACCTCCAGCACCTTCCCCGACAGCGTTCGCGGCACCTCCGGGATGGCCCGGATCTCATTGGGGACGTGGCGGGGCGAGCAGTCCTCGCGCACGCGGCGGCGGATCTCCCCCACCAGCTCGTCGTCGAGCGAGACGCCGTCGCGGAGGACCACGAACAGCGGCATCCACCCGTCGGTCCCCTCCCGCGGGAGATCGAGGACGAGCGCGTCCATGACCTCGGGAACGTCGAGCACCGCGCGGTAGATCTCGCTCGTCCCCATCCGCACCCCACCGCGATTGATGGTCGAATCCGACCGCCCGTAGATGATCGCCGTGCCGCGCCGGGTGAGCTCGATCCAGTCGCCGTGGCGCCAGATCCCCGGGTACATCGAGAAGTAGGACTCCCGCAGGCGCTCGCCATCCTCATCACCCCAGAAGAAGATCGGCATCGAGGGCATCGGCTTGGTGATGACCAGCTCCCCGACCTCCTCGATCAGCGGCTGGCCGTCGGGATCCCAGGCCTCCACCGCGCACCCCAGGCACCGGCACTGGAGCTCGCCAAGGTAGACCGGGCGGATCGGGATCCCGCCCACGAACGCGGTGCACATGTCCGTCCCGCCGGAGGTCGAGAACAGCCACGTGTCGCTGCCGAGCTGGTCGTACACCCACTGAAAGCTCTCCGGCGACAGCGGCGAGCCGGTTGATCCCACCGCCTTCAGCGCGCTCAGCTCCCGTCCCTGGCGCGGCGCCACCTCCTCCTTCATGCACGAGGCGATGAAGGCCGCGCTGGTGCCGAAGGTGGTGATACCGGCCGCTTCGGCCAGGTCCCAGAGGACGTCCAGGGACGGATAGCCCGGATTGCCGTCGTAGAGCACGATCGAGGCCTCGGTCAGCAGCACCCCGACGAGGAAGTTCCACATCATCCAGCCCGTGGTCGAAAACCAGAACACCCGGTCCTCGGCCTGGGCGTCGAGATGGAGGTTCATCTTCTTGGTCTGCTCGAGCAGGATCCCGCCCTGGCCGTGGACGATCGGCTTGGGCAGTCCGGTCGTTCCTGAGCTGTAGAGCACCCACAGCGGGTGATCGAATGCAAGCGAGGTGAACTCGAGCTCGGCAGCGGAGCCGAGGAAGCCGTCCTCCCACCCGCTGTCGTCGAGATAGCCAAACCGGATCACCTTCTGCAGCGAGGGGATCTCGTTCGAGATCGCCGCCACGTTCTGGGCGCGGTCGTAATCCTTGCCCCCGTAGCGGTAGCCGTCGATGGCCAGCAGAACCTTGGGCTCGATCTGAGCGAAACGGTCGATAACGCTGCGGGCCCCGAACTCGGGCGCCGCCGAGGACCACACCGCCCCGATCGAGGCGCAGGCCAGAAACGCGGCCACCGTCTCGGGGATATTGGGCATGTAGGCCACGACCCGGTCGCCCGGGCCAACGCCCAGGGCGCGCAGGCCGGCGGCGATCGCCGCCGTCTGGGCGCGCAGCTCACCCCACGTCCACTCGCCCAGCTCCCGCAGCTCGGAGGCGTGCCGGATTGCGACCCGGTCGGGGTCCTTGCCCCGGAAGATGTGCTCCGCATACGAGGTTCGTGCCCCCGGAAACCACTTCGCTCCGGGCATCTGGAGCCCCGACAGGACCGCCTCGGGGTCGGCCGAAAAGGCGATCCCAAAGCACTCGACGATCGACGTCCAGAAGCCCTCGAGGTCGTCCACCGACCACTGCCAGAGGGCGTCGTAGTCCTTGAACTCGAGGCCCCGCGTGCGCTCCAGAAACTCCTGATAGCGGGTCACGGTGGCGCGCTGAACGCGCTCGGCGTCAGGCTTCCAGAGCAGCTGTGGCGCGTCGCTCATCCGCGACAAGTATCCCCAATACACTCGCGCCGATGAATCTGCGGGCTCCATTCGCGG
>DASXHG010000007.1:0-5579 GCA_036488625.1 Solirubrobacteraceae bacterium
ATCCAGCCGCGCTCGGTGGCGATCAGCACTGCTTGGGCGCGATCCATGGCGCCGAGCTTGCCGTACACGTTGTGCAGGTGGGTACGGACGGTGCTGGTCGACAGCCCGAGCTCGGAGGCGATCTGCTTGTAGACCATGCCCCGGGCCAGACGGCGCAGGACGTCGATCTCGCGTGCCGACATCGGGCACGGGTCGACCTGACGAGGGCGACCACCCGAGGAGGGCAGCGGAAGCTCGTACATGACCGTGCGCAGGCCAGCCGGGCTGACGCCGACGGTGCGGGCGGCAGCGAGCATCTCGGCCGGGGCCACCGTGCCGCCGAGCACGTAGTGAGCGAGCATGTCGGCCAGGCGGATCAGGGCCGCCTCGCCGTCGGTTTCCTCGGCGTGGTGACGCTCGATCACGCTGGCGATCGAGCGGGGCATGCCCCAGCGGCGGGCGAGAACGCCGCCGACGAGAGCGTGGTCCACACCCAGCTCGCGGCGCTCGCGCTGGAGTCGGTCCTCCGGCGTGCGGGCGTCACCGTGGACCTGGCTCGGATACCCGGGGTAGGCGTGGATCAGGACGAGCTTGCCGATGTCGTGCAGCAGCGAGGTGATCATCAGCCGGTCGCGATCCTCGTAGTTGATCTCGCGCGCCAGGCGATCGGCCGCGCGCTGGGTGGCGACGGCGTGGAGGCGGAAGCGCTCGGGGATTCCCTGCCAGACGGCGGTGCGCTCGAAGAAGTCGAAGGTGCGGGCGCGGCTGGCGATCGCGTGGACGGTGGGCAGGGTGAGGACGTCGATGCCGCTGACGGCACTGTCAACCCGACCCTGGCTGGGGCCCTCGACTGCGTTGGCCAGGCGCACGACGGTAACGGCCAGGGCGACATCGCCCTCGACGGCGCTGATTACGTCAGCCGCCGACGGCTCGCTGTCTTCAAACAGGCGAAGGATGCGGTTGCGCGATTCGACCAGGACGGGGTAGGCCTCGAGGGCCTCGAAGGCGGCGGTGAGGCGTCGGCCGTGTCCCTCGTTGTGGTGGCGCTCACGCGAGGCGTAAGGATCGGTAGGAGTCGGGGCTGAGTTCACAACCGCAAGCGTGGCCACCGCTGCTCACATCCCCTTCTCGGCCCGCAGGCGCGCCGCCGCGGACGGCGTGGATTCGTGTTCGAGGAACATTGGCCCATCTATCGGCAGATACTGGGCCGCGGTTTAGCTTGGAACGCCACTTGACTTGACCCGTTGCAGCGCACGGTCGATCCTCTGCAGAGTCTGATCCCTTCCGAGCAGGGCGATCGTCTCGAAGATGCCTGGAGAAACCGTCTGTCCGGCGAGCGCGACACGCACGGGCTGAAACACCTGACCGGCCTTGGCTCCCCGCTTTTCCACGACTTCGCGCAGGGCGGCTTCGACGCCGGAGACGTCGAATGAGGGCGCGGCTTCGAGCGCGTCACGGGCGGCGCGTAGGGCGTCGACGGCGCCGTCCTTGCCCAGCACACGGTTGAAGGCTTCGGGATCATCGACCGGCCCGTCGAATACGAATGAGACCAGGGGCCAGAAGTCAGCCAGGGTCTGGATCTTCTCCCGAGAGATGGCCACGGCGCCGTGAAGGCCCGAGCGCCCGGTGAACTGCTCGAGGCGCCGGGTCAGCTCGTCGGTCCCGAGCTCGCGCAGGTGCTCCCCGTTGATGTGGCGCAGCTTGCGCTCGTCGAACACGGCCGGGTTCTTGGAGACGCGCTCGAGCCGGAAGCGCTCGGCCAGCTCGGGCAGCGTGAAGTGCTCCTCATCGGCGGCGAAGCCCGCGCCGAGCAGCGCGATGTAGTTGTCGACGGCCTCGGGCAGGTAGCCGGCCTCGCGCAGCTCCTGAACTGAGGCGGCGCCGTGGCGCTTGGAGAGTTTGCGCCCGTCGGGGCCGTGCAGCAGGGGAAGATGCGCGTAACGGGGGGTGTCGGCGCCCACGGCCTCGAGCACCAGCAGCTGCTTGGGGGTGTTTGACAAATGGTCCTCGCCCCGAACCACGTGCGTGATGCCGGCGTCGAGGTCGTCGATGGCGACGGCGAAGTTGTAGAGCGGCGAACCGTCGGCCCGGGCGATGACCGGATCATCGAGGTTGGCGTTGGGAAACCGCGTCTGGCCCCGGATCACGTCGTCGACGACCGTCTCACCGGTGTCGGGGACGCGCAGGCGAATCGCGCCCGACGACTCGGCCTCACCCCGGAAGCCGCGCTCGTTGCCGTGCCGGGTCTTGAACTCGCGGACATCGTCGCCGGTCGCGCTGGAGCGGTAGGCGTGCCCGTCGGCGATCAGCTGTTCGAGCACCTCGCGGTGGCGTTCGGCCCGCTCGGTCTGGAAAATCGGTCCCTCATCCCAGTCGAGTCCGAGCCACCTCAGCGCATCCAGGATCTGGTCAACGTTCTCGGGCGTCGAGCGCTCGCGGTCTGTATCTTCGATGCGCAGCACCAGCGTTCCCGCCCGTCCCTCCGGGCCCGAGCCGGGACCGTGAGCGAGCAGCCAGTTGTAGAGCGCGGTGCGAGCGCCGCCAATGTGCAGCGCCCCAGTGGGGGAAGGAGCAAAACGAACACGCATGGTTTGTCACCGAAGATGCTAATCGGCGCCCATGTATCACCGGCGGGCGGTCTCGATAAGGCCGTAGGCCGGGGCGACGAGCGCGGCGCCCAGGCCATCCAGATCTTCAACCAGTCCCCGCGCATGTGGCGACCGACCGCCTATGACGAGGATGACTTCGCCGCCTGCCGCGAGGCCCTGCGCAAGAGCCGCCGGGTCAAGGCGATCCTGATCCACGCCGTGTACCTGCTCAACTGCGCGACGACCGACAAGGAGATCCGCGACAAATCGCGCGCGTCGCTGATCCAGTCGCTCCGCGTCGGAGCCGGGATCGGCGCCACCGGCGTCGTGCTCCATCCGGGCTCGGCCAAGCAGGGCAACGTCGGCCAGGCGATCAAGCGGGCCGGGAAGCTGATCGGCGAGGCGCTCGGCGAGACCGAGAAGTGTCACCTGCACCTCGAGGACACGGCGGGCGCCGGCGGAACCCTCGGCCGCTCCTTCTCCGAACTGGCCGCCCTGCTCGACGCGGCCGGCGCTCAGCCCCGGCTTGGCATCTGTCTGGACTCCTGCCATCTGCTCGCCTCGGGCTATGACATCCGGACCGCGGAGGGCCTGACCGAGACGCTCGATGAGTTCGACCGGGAGGTGGGCATGAAGCGGCTCGGAAGCTTGCATCTCAACGACTCGCAGACGCCGCTGGGCTCCAACCGCGATCGGCACGCCAATATCGGCCACGGCGAGCTGGGCGAGTCGGGCTGCGCCGTCTACTTGTCAGAGCCCCGGTTCGAGAAGCTGCCCTGTGTGCTCGAGACCCAGGGCCCCGAGCATCAGGGCCCGACGGCCGAGGAGATCGCGCTCTGCGTCCGGCTGCGCCGCCGCGGCCAGGCGGCGCGCAAGCGGACCGAAAACACGCGCTGAACAGGTAGCGTGCCCTGGCTATGAGCTCCCGCACCCACCGCGCCAACGCCCTGGTCATCTTCGGCATCACGGGCGACCTCGCGCGACGGATGACGTTTCGCTCGCTGTACCGGCTCGAGGCCCGCGGACTGCTCGAGCTTCCCATCATCGGGGTGGCCGCGGATGACTGGGACACCGAGCAACTCCGGGCTCGGGCCCGCGATTCGATCGAGGCCGTCGAAGACTCGGTCGATCGCGACGTCCTCGCCCGTCTGTCCGCTCGCCTGTCCTACATCAGCGGGGATTTCGATCAGGACCAGGTCTACCAGGACGTGGCCAAGGCGCTCGGCGATGCCGACCAGCCCGCGTTCTACCTCGAGATCCCCCCCTCCCTGTTCGAGACGGTAATCGACGGACTGGCCAAGGCGGGATTGCTCAGCCACGGGCAGCGCGTGATGGTCGAGAAGCCGTTCGGCCACGACCTGGCCTCGGCCCGCGAGCTGACCCAGCGACTGCACAAGTACGTGGACGAGTCTCAGCTCTACCGGGTCGATCACTTCCTGGGCAAGATGGGCCACGAGGAGATCCTGTACCTGCGCTTCGCCAACACGATGCTCGAGCCGGTCTGGAACCGCAACTACGTCGCCTCGGTCCAGATCACGATGGCGGAGACGCTTGGCGTACAGGACCGCGGCCACTTCTATGACCCGGTTGGGGCACTGCGCGACGTCGTCGTCAACCACCTGATGGAGCTCGTGGCCGCGGCGGCGATGGAGCCACCGGTGGGAGACGACGATGACACGATCAAAGACGCCAAGTACACCGTCTTCCGTGCGATGCCCGCCGCTGACCCCAAGGACTACGTCCGCGGTCAGTACGACGGCTACCGCCAGATCGACGGCGTGGCCGGCAACTCGACCACCGAGACCTTTGCCGCGTTGCGGCTGGAGATCGAGAACTGGCGCTGGAACGGAGTGCCGTTCTTCATCCGCACCGGCAAGCGGCTGCCGGTCAGCGTGACCGAGCTGCGGCTGATCTTCAAACGCCCGCCGCCATTGCACTTTCTACCCTCGACGCGGCGGCGACCCGAGCCGAGCCAGATCGTGTTCCGGGTCGATCCCGATACCGGTGTCCAGATCATGCTCGATGCCCAGCGGGCCGACCAGAAGGGCCCGGGTCCGATCGAGCTCGACATGGAGTTCGCGCAGGAGGGCGGCGCCGGCGCGACCCCCTATGAGGTCCTCTTCCAAGCCGTGATCGCCGGCGACTCGACCCATTTCACGCGCGAGGACGGGGTGCTCCAGGCCTGGCGGATCGTCCAGCCCCTGCTCGATAAGCCACCGCGCGTACACACCTACGCGCAGGGCTCCTGGGGTCCCCCGCAGGCCGACGAACTGGTCAAGGGGCACGGCGGCTGGCACTCGCCGTGGCTGTCTAGCTAGCGATCCCCCACCCGGCACGTCGAGCTGATTCGGGCCGCCACGTTCCGGGCACACTCGGGCCAAGGCAAACGAGGAACAGGGACCGCATGAGATCACGCATTAGCCTGGGCACCGTCGTCTGGCTGGTCATCGGGGTGATCTTGGCCTCGTCACACCACTACCTCAACAACATCAACCACATCAAGCAGATCGTCTCCGCCGTGCTGGCGATCCTGCTCTGGCCGCTGCTGTTGCTGGGGATAAACCTGCACGTGCACTAGGCGCGCCGCGGGAGAGGCGGTCCTCAGCCTCGTCTAGCGCACTGCGGGGTCCTCAGCCTCGTCCAGCGCACTGCGGGGTCAAAAACCCGCCGTAGTTTCCGGTTTTCGACCCACTGCCCTGGCGGCACGTATGTGGAGGACTCACGGAGCGATGGCGGAAGTGCCAGCTCGAGCGGGGCGGTCCCGGTCTTGAGTCGTGTGGCCGGGAGGGTCAGGCCACGCTGGCCGCGGCGGGCGCCGAGGCGCGGTCGATCAGCGCGTTCCCGAGTAGGTGATCGAGCTCGGCGTGTAGCCCGGCGCTGCGCTCCACGCGGAAGCTGGGACCGAGCTTCAGACGTCGGTGACCGATTGTGGTGGCCAGCTCGATGACCACGTCGGAGTCGCCCGGAAAGCCGCTCAGGAGCTCCTTCAGGTCACCCACGGCGCTGGCCGGA
>DASXHG010000008.1:0-1974 GCA_036488625.1 Solirubrobacteraceae bacterium
TTGCAGCTGGTCCGTGTCTACAGCCAGGCGATGGCCCAGATCGCCGACGCCGAGGTGCGCCTGTTCCATCTCTACGTCCACGAGCCGCTGATGCGCTCGGGCACGACCGGGATGGAGACGGCCGAACAGATGCACGCCATCTCTCGCGAGGTGCTGCCACTGGCCGGTCCGGTGCTGGATTCCATCCACCAGCGCTACCTGCAGTATTTCGTCGAGCAGGACGTGGTCGGTCACATGGAGGCCGACCTGGGCGGAACGCCGATCGACCTCGGGCGGATGCGGGTCGCGATCGCCTTCGCCGACCTAGCCGGTTACACGCGCCTGACCGAGGAGGAGGGTGAGATGACGGCCGTCGACGCGGTCGAGCGGTTCGTGGAGTCGGTGGAGCTGACGCTGCCCGAGGAGGCTCGGGTGATCAAGACGATCGGTGACGAGGCGATGATCGTCGGCCCCGACCCGGCGACGCTGACCGACTGGGCGGTGGGCTTTCAGCGCCTGCACCCCGAACGGCCGCAGCCGCGGATTGCCATCCACTACGGAGTGGCCCTGTACCGGGACGGCGATTACTACGGACGCGAGGTCAACATCGCCTCACGTGTCGCGGCGCGCTCGGCCGGGGGCGAGGTCCTCGTCACCCGACCGGTGGTCGAGTACTCGCAGGCGCCCCACCTGGAGTTCCGGAGCATCGGCGAAGTGACCCTGAAGGGCTTCAGCGATCCGACGGAGATATTCCTGGCCCGACAGAGGGAGGAGGAGTGAACGAGGCCGAGATGCTGCAACGAGTCCGCGCCGAGGGGCTGCTCGCCCCGGGCCACCCGGTCGTGGTCATGTTCTCCGGCGGGCGGGACTCGAGTTGTCTGCTGGATCTGGCCGTGCGGATCGCCGGTGTCGAGGCGGTCAGCGCGGTGCACGCCAACTATGGCCTGCGCGGCGCCGCCGACGCCGATGAGCGCTTCTGCGCCGAGCAGTGCGAGCGTCTGGGCGTCCAGCTCGACGTGCGCCGGCCCGTTCGCCCGGGCGAGAGTGGGAATCTCCAGGCCTGGGCACGTAGTGAGCGCTATCGGGCCGCGGCCGAGCTGGCCATCGCCCGCGATGCCGACGTCGCCGCCGGCCACACGCGCTCTGACCAGGTGGAGACGATCCTCTACCGGATCGCGTCCTCGCCAAGCCGGCGGGCGTTGCTGGGGATGCGGCCGCGGGACGGCGCCCTGATCCGGCCCTTGCTCTCATTCACGCGTGAGGAGACCGGGACCTACTGCACCGAGCGCCAGCTGACCTGGCGCGAGGACGAGTCAAACGAGTCCGCCGCCTTTGCCCGCAACCGGATCCGCCGTGACGTGGTGCCGGCCTTCGAGCGCATTCACCCGGCGGCGCAGGCCAATGTCCTCGCCCTGGCCGAGCTCCTGCGTGACGAGGCCGAGGTCCTCGACGCGATGGTCGACACCGTGCTCGAGAACGGAAGCGAGATCTCGCTTTCCCGCCTGCGCGAGCTCGGCCCTGCCCTGCAGCGATTGGTCGTCCAGCGGCTCGCCGATGAGGCGGCCGGCGAACCGGCCCCCGGGGTGGCCCGGCGGGCCGAGGAGATCGCCGCTCTCTCTGAGCACGGGACGGCGGCGATCGACCTCCCGCACGGTGTGCGCGCGACGGCCACCTCGGGCCGGCTCAGGTTCGCTCGCACGCCGGCGAAATAGACTTGCCTGAAGTGAGCGACGAGAACGGAGCCATCGGCGAGATCCTCGTACCGGCCGACGACCTGGCCCGGCGGGTCCGCGAGCTGGCCGAGGAGGTCTCCAGGGACTATGCCGACAAGGATCTGTTGCTGATCGGCGTGCTCAAGGGCGCGGTGTTCTTCCTCTCTGACCTCATGCGTCACCTCGACGTCCCGGTCGAGGTCGACTTCATGGCCGTGGCCTCGTACGGCTCGGCGACCAAGTCATCGGGCGTCGTGCGCATCCTCAAGGACCTCGACGCGGC
>DASXHG010000022.1:0-11433 GCA_036488625.1 Solirubrobacteraceae bacterium
ACGGCGAGGACGATCGCCTCGCGCGAGTCTGAGTACGCCTGCGTGGCGGCGGCTGCCTCGAGGCGCTGCTGGCGGCGCTGGATCTGCGCGGGCAGGTTGGCGTCCGCCGTCGCTTCCGAATAGATGCGGACCAGCGCGTGCTCGTAGGTCTGCCGTGAGGAGTCAAGACTGACCATGCCGCCGATGGCGACCGCGGCGAGCGCGATCGTCAACGCGACAAGCGCGAGACGCAGCGAGCGGGCGTTCGATAGGGGCATGCGGAGAGAGAGAACCTCCTTCGCTGCCGGGCAGCGTACCCCTGTCTCAGGCCGGGTTTGGTGGCAAGCCGCGGTTTTGCGCTAGCTAGGATGAGCGAAGTGACGCGTTGGCAAGGGTTTGCGCGCCTAGTTGCGCCGCTTCTAGGTGCGATCGTTGCCACCGCGTGCGGCGGAGTGGCCGGTTCGTCTGCGTCAACTTCGGGTGGTCAAGGCGGGGCTCTGAGCGCGGCCGCCGCGCACATCCCGTCCGGTGATTGGCCCACCTTTGACTACAACTCCGCGCGGAGCGGACGCGCGCCCAGTGCCGGAATCACCGCCGCCAATGCCGGCCAGCTCAGCCTGCGCACGGTCCGGATCAACGGCGTCGCCGATTCGGCGCCGATCGAGTTGCACGCGGTCAAGGTTGGCGGGCGGCGACGGGATGTGGTCGTGGTCACGACGACCTATGGCCGCACGATCGCCATCGATCCCGTCACCGGGACGCGGCTGTGGGAGTTCGTGCCCCGGGGCGTGAACAGCTCACCGGGTAACCCTCAGGTCAACACGACCAGCCCGACGGCCGACCCCGATCGCCGCTTCGTCTACGCGGCGGCCCCCAACGGCGTCATCTACAAGCTCTCGCTGGCCACCGGCCATGTCGCCTGGGCGCGGAGCGTGAGCTTCGACTCCCACCACGAGAAGATGGACTCGGCGCTGAACTTGAGCGGGCCCTATGTGGTCATGGTCACCGGTGGGTATTACGGCGATGCTCCACCCTACGACGGGCATGTGGCCATGATCAGCCGCAGCTCGGGTCGCCTCGCCCATGTCTGGAACACCGAGTGCTCAAACCGCCACCAGCTGATCCGCGCCGGCTCGTGTCCGACCGAGAGCACCCGTTCGGCCATCTGGGGGCGCGCGGGCACGGTGATCGAGCCCGGCAGCCACCGCATCCTCACCGCCACCGGCAATGGTGCCTTCAACGGCCGCACCGGCTGGGGTGACAGCGCGCTCGAGCTCAACGCCAACGCCTCGAGCCTGTTGCACAACTGGACCCCGACCAACCAGGCGCAGCTGAACGACACCGACACCGATTTGGGGAGCACGATCCCCGCCCTCGTTCCCACCTACCACGGGTATCACCTCGTCGTTCAGGGCGGGAAGGACTCGCTGCTGCATCTGCTCAATCTCCGGCGCCTGAATGGCACCACCGGCGGGGCCGGCCCGCGGCTGGGCGGTGAGCTCAGTCAGGTCGGTTCCCCCGGCGGGGGCCTGGTGGCGACCGCGCCGCTGGCCACCCGGGTCGGGGGACGGATTCTGGTCTTTGTCGCCACCAGCGAAGGGACCGCGGCCTACGGCCTTACCGGCGGCTCGCACCCGAGGCTGCACACGGTGTGGTCGAGCTCGACGCCCGGGACGAGCCCGATCATGTCCGGCGGCCTGCTCCTGGTCTACGACGAGGTGAACGGGCAACTGGTCATCCGCAATCCGGCCAACGGCCACGTCGTGCGCTCGCTGGCCGCCGGCCAGGGGCACTGGAACAGCCCGATCGCGGTCGGCGGTCGGATCATCGAGCCGACCGGGAACTACCACTCGAGCGCCAGCTCGAGCGTGATCGACATCTGGCATCTGCCCGGGCGCTAGCTGGTGGGCCGGGGGACCTCGAGTCGAGGACCTCAGGTGGAAGCACCGGGGGCCGACCGACCTCGAGCGAGGCCCAATTCTTGCGCGCGTGGCTACAGCTCGGCCCGGACCTCGCGCGCGGCTCGCTCGCCGGAGCGCACGGCACCGTCCATGTAGCCGGTGAACACCTCGGCCGTCTCGGTGCCGGCCCAGTGGATTCTCCCCACCGGCGCGCGGAGGGCGGCGCCGTAGTCGCTCCAGACGCCGGGTCCGAGGTAGCCCGCATAGCAGCCACGGGTCCAGAGCTCCTGTGACCAGTTGTGCTCGATCAGCTGGCGGGGATGGCCGGCGGCGGCGCCGAACAGCCGCGTAAAGGCGCTCAGCACCTGCCGGCGCCGGGTGGCAGGCGAGGCGTTGGCGAGCCGGCGGGCCTCGCTTCCGGCCACGAACCCGAGCAGCACGCCGGGCCGGCCCCCGGGGGGAGAGTTGTCGAAGGTGAAGTGGACCGGGGGTGCTTCGCAGTAGCTCGATCCGCTCAGGCCCTCGGCGCGCCAGAACGGCTTGGCGTAGACGGCCTCGAACTTGATCACCGAACCCTGGGGCATGCGCTGCGTGAGCTGGTCACGGGCGGCGGGGAGGCCGGGCTCGTAGTCGATCCGGGCGGCCAGAGTGGGGGCGATGGCCACGATCACGCGCTTGGCGCGCCAGCTGCCGGCGTCGCTGACGACCGTCACCCCGTCACGCGCGTGAAGGATGCGCCGCACGGGAGCACCGAGCACGACGCGGCGGCCCAGCGCCCGGGCCATGCGCACCGAGACGAGCTGGGAGCCGCCGACGAAGCGCGAGTCCTGAGCGCCTCCAGAGGTGCTGGTCAGGTTGATGATGCCACCGCCGGAATGCAGGTAGAACAGGGCGTGGAGCAGTGACAGGTCGCGGGGTTCGGCGGCGAACACGGCCTTGGTGGCCAGATCGAGCAGGAAGCGCGCGCCGCGGGTGCTGGAGTTGGCGAGCTTGAAGGTCTCGAGCGTCTGAGCGTCGAGGGCGGCCGCATCGGGCGCCCGCCAGGGCCGGTCGAGCGGGACCGTGCCTTCCAAGCCGACGATCTTGGCCAGCAGCTGGTTGAAGTCGCCAGCATCGGGTTCGGGCAGGGGCGGAATCAGGCCGTTGAAGCGGCTTATGCGGCCCTCGAACTCGAGCACCTGGTCGCCCTTGGCGTAGGTCTTGAATGTGTGGACGTCGTGGCGACGCGCCCGGGCCAGGATCCGGTCCTGCCCGGGGCCGACCCACTGCCCCCCGACCTCGACCACCTCGCCGTGCCCGAGCGAATGGTTCAGAGTGCGCCCGCCGACGCGGTCACGGGCTTCGAGGACCACCACCGAGTGTCCGGCGGCGGCCAGATCGCCGGCCGCGCTCAGGCCGGCCAGCCCGGCCCCGACCACCACCACGTCCACGTGGCGATCGGCACGGGCCTGGGCGCCACCGGTCCGGACGAGCGCGCCGGCCCCCGCCCCGGCCGCGCCGATCAGTGCCTCGCGCCGCGAGATCCCGCTCATCGACCCGCCACCATGCATCCGGGCCGTGAGGGATCGGCCGGGAACGGGAGATCGGCGATCACCGCCGTCTGGACGTAGCGGTGAGGTCCCGTTCCGGCCGCCAGCGCGCCGCCGATCGCCTGCAGCCGTGCCCGGCTGCGGTCGGGAACGACCCACGGGGCGAGGGCGAGAAACTGGCCCTTGGGCCCGGCGTCGGGACGCAGGGCGGGGAGATCCGCGCCGGATACGAAGTGGCGATTGCCGACGTAGGCACAACCCCGGCCGCGATGATCCCGGGCCAGGATCGCGCTCTGACCATCGAAGGGGATGTCGGCCAGGTTGCCGACCATGAACGAGTTGACGGCGTAGGCGAAGCCGACGGTCGGATCGCTCACGGCGCGGTAGGCCGATCCCATCCAGTCCAGGGGCTGCCACGGCTCAGAGGCCGCGGGGCCCGTCCATTTACCGTCGTTGGCGTCGGCCTGGATCAGCACGTTGGCCCCGAGGTGGTTCAGGCAGCGCATGTAGCTCACGGATACGTCACGACATTCCTGGCCGGGCCCGACGGGGCCGTACACGAACGCCGGCAGGCTGGTCGCCAGTCCAAGCCGCGCCCGAGTACCGGGGATCGCGATCGGACGCAGGTTGGCGCGGGCCGCGGCGCCACGGGACGGGCCGGGGGCAAAGCCGAGGAGCTGCTCGAACGTGGTCAGCGGGACCTTGTAGTTATCGGCCATCAGGTTGGCCAGCGGGGCGGGCCGGCCGGGGTGGAGCGTGCGGGGGCTCCAGACGAAGGTCTGGTCGTAGGCGACGCCGCTGGTCGGCGCATACACCGACCGTGGCCGCGGCCGCCCCGGATCAGCCAGGGCTCGGATCGCGGCGCCCGACCGGCTGACGCGGAACCGGGCCTGGGTGTTGGAGGCGATCACGTAGACGTGGTAGCGGCGCGCGACCCGCGCCATCGTGGCCATGAACACCCGCACGAACTCGTCGGTGGCGGCGACGAACGTCTGGCCGAGTTCGGACTTGAGCCCGGGAAAGCGCGGGCTCAGGTAGCTCAGGGCGCGGCGGTAGCCGCCAGCCAGCGCCGTCAGTGTCCGCAGCGTCGGGCACAGGGCGGCGCCGTGGCAGGACGGCGAGCCGCTGCGCAACTGCGCGCGTGCGCCGGCGCCGCGAGCGCCGATGGCGATCGTCTCGAGTCCGATGTCCTCGTCGAACACGACCAGGTTCGGCCTGCCCAGAGCGAGGTGGGGGACGACCTCGGTGCGCATCGCGCAGTCGATAGCCCGCGAGTAATCGCCCGCGATCCGCATCTGGTCTGGATGCTGGGCGAACTGAATCGCGAACACGCGCAGAGCGTGGGGGCGGGGATCGACGGCGACGGCCGCTCGGCCCCAGCCCGGGCAGGCCGAAGTCCGCGCGGCGGCCGGGCTGACGGCGGCGAGCAGGATCAGCACACCAAGACCGACCGAGACACCCGCTCGCGCCCTCATCGCCGGCCAGCCTAACCGGAAACGGCGAGGGTGATGAGGGCCGAAATGTCCGGTTCGTCCAACGACGGCACGCCGCACGCTCCAAGGATCCGCCACCGCCAAAAGCATTACTGTGCCCCCTGCGGCCGCATGAATCTCAAAGAGGGACTGCCAATGACTGCAGGTAGTGGGACCACACGGCGTGAGGCGCTGCGCAACACGGCGATCGCCGGAGCCGGGCTGGCCGGAGCGGGCGCGCTGGGCTCGATCGACGACCTGATCGCTCAGGCCGCGGCGGCGAGTCCAAAGCACGGCAAGCTGTCCGACATCGAGCACGTGGTCATCTTCATTCAGGAGAACCGCTCGTTCGATCACTACTTCGGGATGTACAACGGGGTCAGGGGCTTTGGCGATCGCAAGGGCCATAGCCACTTCTTCCAGAAGGGAGCCGGTGGCCGCACGCTGCAGCCGTTCCACCTCCAGACCGAGTGCCTGGGCGACATCACCCACGACTGGGGCCCGCAGCACGAGGCGTTCAACGGCGGCCGGATGAATCGCTTCCTGCTCGCCCATGAGCAGCACGACGACCTGATCGGGGGCGTCTCGCCCGCCGACGAGACGATGGGCTACTACCAGCGCTCGGATCTGCCCTTCTACTACGGGCTGGCCGACAAGTTCACCCTCTGCGACGGCTACCACTGCTCGGTGATCGGGCCGACCGACCCCAATCGCCTGATGTCGCTGTCGGCGTGGCTGGATCCGGCCGGTACCCATGGCGGCCCGCTGCTGCAGACGTTCATCAGCCCGGAGGAGCGCACGGGCCACTTCAGCTGGACGACGATGCCCGAGCGGCTCAGCGCTCACGGCGTGAGCTGGAAGCAGTACACCGACCCGAAGGGCGGGAACTTCGACAACGTCCTGACCTACTTCAAGCAGTACGCCAAGGGCACCCGTCTCTATGACCGCGGAATCGCCCCGACCACGGATGACTTCTACTCCGACGTCGCCCACAACCGTCTGCCGTCGGTGTCCTGGGTCCTGCTCGGGATCGAGGAGAGCGAGCACCCGGGTTTCTCGAACCCCCACGCCGGAGAGCTGGGGGCCCGCAAGGTGGTGGAGGCGCTGGTCTCAAACCCCGAGGTGTGGCGCAAGACGGCACTGTTCATCACCTGGGACGAGAACGGAGGCTTCTTTGATCACGTGACGCCGCCGACACCTCCCAAGGGCACCAAGGGTGAGTACCTGACCGTGCCCAAGCTGCCGGCGGCGGCGGCCGGGGTGCGCGGGCCGATCGGTCTCGGGTTCCGGGTGCCGATGCTCGTCGTCTCACCCTTCTCGCGGGGCGGCCTGGTCTGCTCGCACACCTTTGATCACACCTCGACCCTGCGTTTCCTCGAGACTCGGTTCCGGGTGCGCGTGCCGAATCTGAGCGCCTGGCGGCGCAAGACGACCGGTGACCTGACCGGCGCCTTCAACTTCGCCGCCCGACCGAACACGAGCAAGCCAGCGCTGCGCGGCCCGGGGGGATCGACGAGCTGCGCCAGCTCACCGGCCGTCAAGGCGACCAAGCAGCCGTTCCCCAAGCAGCCCAAGGGCCGCCGCCGGCGCCCGAGCGGGATCGTCAAGGGGTGAGCGGGGCCGTAGCCGGCCTGTTCAGCGGGTTGTACGGCGCCGGTCGCTCCGGGGCGGCGCTGACCGATCGGTCCTGGCTTCAGGCGATGCTCGATTTCGAGGCGGCGCTGGCCCGGGCCGGCGTCGCCGAAGGGGCGGTGCCCGAGCCCAGCGCGGCCGCCATCGCCGACGCGTGTCAGGCCGAGCGGTTCGATCTCGAGGCGCTGGGTCGCGAGGCCGCCCTTCATGCCACCCCGGTTGTGCCGCTGGTGGCCGCGCTGCGGACGGCCGTGGGAGAGCCACACGGCGAGTACGTCCATCGCGGGGCCACGAGCCAGGACACGATCGACACCGCGGCCATGCTCGTGGCCAAGCGGGCCGCTCACACGCTGCTCGAGGATGCCGACACCGCGGCGGCCGCCGCGGCGGCCGGAGCCCGCCGCCATGTCCACACGCCGATGGTCGGCCGCACGCTCCTGCAGCAGGCGCTGCCCGTGTCCTTCGGGCTCGTCGCGGCGGGCTGGTCACACGCCCTCGCTGACGCCGCCGCCGGCCTCCGGGTGGTGACCGAGAGCCTGCCGGTCCAGCTCGGCGGGCCGGTCGGCTCCGGCTCTCCGGTGCTGGCCACGCGCGTGGCCGATGAGCTCGGGTTGGCCGCGCCGGCGCTCGCGTGGCACACACATCGCGCCCCGGTGGCCCGGATCGCCACCGCCCTGGGGATCCTGGCCGGCGCGTTGGGGAAGGTGGCTCGCGACGTCACGCTGCTGGCCAGCCAGGAGGTCGGCGAGCTGCGTGAGGGTGGCTCGGAGACGGCCGGCGGCTCGAGCGCGATGAGCCACAAGCGCAACCCGGTGGCGTCCGTCTCAGTGCTGGCCTGCAGCAAGCGCGTGCCCGGGCTCGTGGCCACGCTGCTGGCGGCCATGGAGCAGGAGCATCAGCGCGCCGCCGGCGCGTGGCAGAGCGAATGGGGCACGCTGAATGAGCTGCTCGGGCTAACCGGCTCGGCGGCGGCCTGGGGGCGGGAGCTGCTCGAGCATCTGGAGGTCGATGCCGAGCGCATGCGGGACAACCTGGCCGAGCTCGCGGCCGGTGGCGTCGAGGCCGCCGCTGACCCCAGCGCCGCGCTCGGCGACGCCGAGCTGCTGATCGCGCGGGCGACCGCAAACGTCGATCGAGGAGGAAAGCCATGAGCAACGATGCCCGCGAGACGGGGACCGAGATCCGCCGAGCGGTGCTCGGCGACGAACACGTCGACCGGTCCGAGGCAAACCGCACCGAGTTCAGCGCCCCGTTTCAGGACTTCATCACCGGCTACGCGTGGGGAGAGGTGTGGGCCCGGGACGGCCTTGACCGCCGAACCCGGAGCGCGATCACGCTGGCCGTGCTGACCGCGCTCGGCCGCGAGAACGAGCTCGCGTTGCACGTACATGGCGCGCTGCGCAACGGTCTGACCGAGGCCGAGATCAGCGAGGTCCTGCTGCACACTGCGGTCTACGCCGGGGTGCCGGCGGCCAACGCCGCCTTTGCCGTCGCCGCGAAGGTGCTGGCCGAGGACTGAGCGCTCGCGAAGCGTCGCCGGAGTGCGAACGAACCCCGGGGGGCCAACCAACGGGCTGACCCCCCGAGTTGCGGCTGGCTAGGCGACGATGAAGTGCGTCCCCTTGACGGCCTTGAGGATCGCGTTCGCCGACTCACCGCGGTCAAAGGCACCGCTGGGAGCGATCGGCTTGCCGATGATCGAGGCGATGGCACCTGAGTGACGGGCCTCGATGGTGACGATCGACGCCGCCGCCAGCAGGTAGGCCGGGGTCTTGATGTTGCCGGCCTGTCCGAGGTAGGCGTGAACGCCGGTGTTCTCCAGCACGAACGCGGTCTGCTGGAACGTGTGCTGGTTCTCGGTGGTGCCGTGGAAGTTGAACTTCGGCTTCTTGACGGCGGCGCTACCGAGGGCCTTCTGCAGGAAGGCCACGTGCTTCTTCTCGTCAAACGTGACCGTCTTCAGGAAGGCCTTGGTCTTGCGATCGGTGATCGCGCCCTTGCGGGTGGCCTCCTCATAAAACGCGCGCTCGAGGTACTCCAGCGTGAGCGCGAAGTTCAGGATGCCGATGTCGCCCTTACCGAACGAGCTCGGGGGACGACCGTTGGCCGAGGCCAGCGCGGGGGAGATGAGACCGCCGAGAATCGCCCCGCCACCGACGGCGGCACCGCCGGCCATCGCGCCCTTGCGCAGGAAGCTCAGGCGGGTATCGCCCGACACCGCGTCGGCGGCTTCGCGGATCGCGCCGTCGGTGTCGACGGCCTCGAGATTGATGTGATTCGACATCGTGCTCCTTTCCGGGCATGCCGAAGCTGCCCGGTTTGTTTTCCGGCCCTTTCAACCAATGCGAACGGGCCGCCCAGCCCGATCACTGCGGGGCAACAAATGTGAAAGGCCGGACTCAGCCGGTGGCGCGACCGGTGGCCGCCACGCCGGAGCCGGTGGCCGCCACGCCGGAGCCGGTGGCCACGACGGCGGCGCTGTGCCGGCCCGCGCGAGCCTTGACCGCCCAGCGCGGCTTGGCCAGCAGCAGCTGCACGTCGCAGATCCGGCGCTCGGCGAAGCCGCCCTCGCAGTAGGCGAGGTAGAGAGTCCACATGCGGCGGAAAACCTCGTCGTAGCCCAGCGCGGCCAGCTCTTCAGAGTGGTCGACGAAGTTCTGGCGCCAGCGGCGCAGGGTCTCGACATAGCTGTCGGTGATGTCCTCGAGGCCGACCGTCTGGAGATCGGTCCGCCGGGCGACGTTGCGCGTGATGACCTCCATCGAGGGCAGGGCGCCCCCGGGGAAGATGTACTCCTTGATGAACGACTTGGAGGCCTTCTCGACCTCGTAGGCGCGGTCGTCGATCGTGATCGCCTGCAGCAGCATCGCCCCGTGCGGGGTGAGGAGCTCAGAGCACTTCTCAAAGAACCGGCCGATGTGCTGCCAGCCCACCGCCTCGATCATCTCGATCGAGACCAGCTTGTCGTAGGTGCCCTCGAGGTCGCGGTAGTCGCGCATCAGCACCTCGACCCGGTCAGTCAAGCCGGCTTCGGCGACACGGGCGACGGTGTAGTCGTGCTGTTCTCGGGAAATGGTCGTCGTGGTCACCCGACAGCCGCGGGTCCCTGCGGCGTGGATCGCGAAGCCGCCCCATCCGGTTCCGATCTCGAGCACGTGGTCCTCGGGGCCGAGCTCGAGGCGCTCGCAGACCCGTTCGAGCTTGGCCACCGCGGCCTCCTCGAGCGACATCCCCTCGTGCTCGAACAGCGCGCAGGAATACATCATGGTCGGATCGAGCATCCGGGTGAAGAGCTCGTTGCCGATGTCGTAGTGGTGGGCGATGTCCCGGCGGCTGCGCTGGCGCGTGGACCGGTGCAGCAGCGACCGGATCCGCTGGTGCGGCGCCCAGACGGGGGTCGTGTACGCCCGTACGCGGTCGATCAGGACTGCGTTTCGCGCGGCCAGGCGGATCACGGCGACCAGATCGGGGCTGTCCCAGACGCCGGAGGCGTAGGACTCGCCCAGTCCTCGGCTGCCCCGCATGAGCATCCGCCAGAACTCGGGTCGGTGAACGTCGATGAGCGCGGCCGGGGGCCCGGAGCCGAACGTGTGACGCTCGGCCCCCTCGACCACGGTCAGGCTGCCAACCCGGATCTGGGCCAGCAGCGCCTTGGCCGCGAGCCGCCACATCTGCACGACTCCCGGCCTCATGCCGCGCCGGCGCTGGGGTGGGGATGGACGCGAGCTCCGGCCAGCTTCAGGGCCACGGCGTGGCCGTAGATCAGGGCGAGCACGCGCGCGCTGGCCAGTGGATCCCGGACGCTGAGACGAGCCGCCGAGGACGGGGTGAGCTCGTCGCGTTCGAGGGTCAGCGTGGCGCCAAAGACGGTCTCGCCGCCGCGCTGGCTGTCGATGTGCACCGACAGCTTTGCTCCCGGCTCGGTGGCTCGCGCGTCATAGACGTGGTCCATGCCCATGAACGGCGACACGTGGAGCGCTTTCTGAAAGCGTGAACTCAGAACGCCGGTGACACCGGGGGCGGGGGAGAGGAGATAGCTGTGGCGTTCACCCCAGGGGGTGTTGGTGACCTCGGCCAGAACGGACTGGACTTGACGGCCGGACGGGTCAAAGCAGTAGTAGAAGCTGACCGGGTTAAAGCACGTGCCCCACGAGCGCAGCTGGGTGAGGAGACGAACCGGCCCGGCCGGCCGGTCACCACCCAGGGCGGTGACACGATCTCGCACGGCGACCTCGAGCGGAACTCCCGCCGGTCCGAGGTAGTCCGCGCGGCGGAAGCGCAACGGGCCCGGAGTCCGCCGCACGAGCCGTCCACCGAGCAGCCCCGGAAGCTCGGCGAGATCGATGTAGGCCAGCGTCAGCCGATGGGTGAAGTCCTGGGCCGGCTCGCTGCGGCGATGGCGGATCGTACCCCGGTACAGGCAACTCGCGATCCGCTCGGCCCCCTGGCGCGCCGGATCGGATCCAGCGCGAGTCAGGCGGCCGGTCACAGGCCCTCTCCGAAGTGGCGAGCGACGCGCAGCCCGCTACGTACGCCGTCCTCGTGAAAGCCCCAGCCCCAGTAGGCGCCGCAGAAATGCGTCCGGTTGCGGCCACTGATCTCCCCGACTCGCGTCTGGGCACTGACCCCGCCCGCGGTGTAGACCGGATGGGCATACTCGATCGTCTGGATCACCTTCTCAGGATCGATTTCCCCAGTTCGGTTAAGCGTCACACAGAATTCGCGCTCAGCTGTCAACGACTGTAGGCGGTTCATGTGGTAGGTGACAGTCGATTCCGACCCGCGCGGCTCCCGTAGGTGGTAGTTCCAGCTCGCCCAGGCCCGCCGCCGCGTGGGCATCATGCGGACATCGGTGTGCAGGGTGGCTTCGTTGCGCTGGTAGGGGATGGCGCCGAGGATCTGATGCTCGCGGTCGCTGGC
>DASXHG010000381.1:0-2504 GCA_036488625.1 Solirubrobacteraceae bacterium
CCAGTGCGCGTTCACGCTTCAGGTCGTCGCCGAGACGGCGTTCACCAACGTGGTCTTCGTGGCCACGCCGGATGTCGCGGCCCGCAACGGCGACTTCATGCTCCCCACCACGTACCTGAGCGTCCAGTCCGACGAGGCCCGCCACATCTCCAACGGCTACGCGACGCTGCTGACCGTGCTTCAGGACGACCACAACGCACCGCTGATCGAGCGCGATCTGCAGCAGGCGTTCTGGATCAATCACGCCTTCATCGACATCTTCTCGGCCGTCGTGATCGAGTACTTCTCGCGCGACCGCTCCGACCCCGAATGCTTCCTGGACAAATGGGATCGCTGGGTACGCGACGACTGGCACCGGGCCTACATCATGAAACTCGGAAAGCTCGGGCTGGACATCCCGCCCGACATGTTCGAACGCGCGCGAGAACGTTTGGTCAACGGTCTCCATCACCGCCACGCGATCCTCGCCTTCGCCGCCTGGCCCCTGTCGTTCTGGCGCTTTGATCCGCTCGACGAACGCGATTTCGAGTGGTTCGAGCGCCATTACCCCGGCTGGTACGCACAGTACGGCTCCTTCTGGGAAGCCTTCCGGCGCGGTGTCGATCCGGCGTCCGGATTCCTCCCGTTGGACTTCATCAACATGGCGCCGCCGTTCTGCTGGACCTGCCAGGGCCTGTGCGTGTCGGAGTCCGATCGGCGCCATCACGTCGTCGGCCAGCGGACGCGCTTTTACTGCTCGCCGGAATGCCGTTGGCTGGATGAGTCCAACCCCGGCCGCTACATGGGGGACCGCAACTACCTGGACCGCTACCACGGCTGGGAGGCCTCCTCGGTCATCCAGGACCTCGGCTTTGTGCGCGCCGACGGGGAGACGCTGATCGGGCAGCCGCACCTGCACCGGAACGGCGACGGTCCGAGGCAGTGGACGCTGTCTGACATCCGCGCCCACGACCTGAAGCTGCAGAGCCCGAACATCCGCGTGGCCCGCGAGCTCGGGTTGCCGAGCGGAGACTGGAGCGATGCGCCCTCTGGCAGCGGCGCGGTCCCGCTCGACCTCGCCCACATGGTGTTGTAGCCGTGCGGGTGCGCTTCGAGCCCCTGGGCGAGGAGATCGAATGCGGCTCTCAGGAGACCGTCCTTGACGCCGCCTTTCGCCAGGGCTACTCGTTGGCTCACGGGTGCCGCGAGGGCCAGTGTTCGGCCTGCAAGTGCTTTCTGCTGGAGGGCGAGGTCGAGCTCAGGCGCTATTCGGACTTCGCGCTCTCCGACACCGAGCGGGCGGGCGGCTACGCGCTCATGTGTCGCGCCCTGCCGGAGTCAGACCTGGTCGTCGAGCTGCTCCACTTCGACCCCGACAACTACCGGCTGGAGAACGCGATCCGGGATGGTGTGGGGAAGGTCGACGAGATCCGCGAGCTGACCCACGACATCGTCGGCCTGCGGCTGTCGGTCGGTGATGATCTGGACTGGCTTCCGGGTCAGTACCTGGACCTGCACGTCCCCGGCCCCGAAGGCGAGCGGCGCTCGTTCTCGATCGCCAACCTGCCCGGAGAGCGAGCGGTGGAGCTGATGATCAAGCGCTACCCCGGCGGCCGCTTCTCGGGTCTGCTCGGCGAGCATATAAAGCCCGGCACGGAGCTTGGCTACACCGGCCCCTACGGCGCCTTTCACCTCCGCCGCTCCGAGGCCCCGATCCTGATGGTGGCCGGCGGATCGGGGATGGCGCCCGTCCTCGCCGTGCTGCGCCAGCTGGCCAGTGAGGGCTGCTCGCGCCCGGTGCGCTTCTTCTTCGGCGCGCGCGAGGAGCGCGACCTGTTCGCGCTGGACGAGATCGTCGCGCTGGGCGAGCGCCTTGAAGATTTCCGTTTTGTCCCGGTGACCGGCCGCTTTGTCCACGAGGCCATCGACGAGGAGCTCGAAGCCCCGGACGTCTACATGTGCGGCCCGCCGCCGATGCTCGATGCCGTCCAGGAGCTGCTGGTCGGTCGCGGCGTCGATCCGGCGCGGATCTTCGCCGACCGCTTCACCACGTCGGCGCAGGCCTCCGACCCCGAGGGGGTGTCCGCGCCCGACACGGCGCCGGCATCGGAGCGTGACTTTGCCTGGTTCACCCCCGCCGCCCGGCGCGCGACCCTCTACGAGGACGTCACGATCGACACCCAGCCGTCGGTCCACCGCCATCTGACCCGCGGCTGGCCGCTGCACTTCGCCGACGGCCGCGGAACCTGGAACGACGCCTCGACAGCGCTACGGAGCAGCGACTGGTTCGCCTTCCGCGACCCCGGCCAGCAGTGGGAGCGGACCTACTACCAGGCCGGCACGGCGTTCGAACACCAGATCGAGGGAGCGCTGCGCTCGGCCGCCGAGCAGGGGCTGCTGTCCGACCTCGATCCGGTCTGGGTGGAGTTCCTGCGCGCCCAGCTGCAGGTCTCGGCCTACCTCGAACACGGTCTCTGGTTCGCGCTGGCCACGGCCGCGCGTGACTGCCTGTCGGACACCGTGGC
>DASXHG010000053.1:0-7472 GCA_036488625.1 Solirubrobacteraceae bacterium
ATCGACGTCGGCGAACACCGGCCTGGCGCGCTCGAACAGGACCGCGTTGGCGCTGGCCACGAATGAGAACGGGCTCGTCACCACCTCGGCGCCATCGCTGACGCCGACCCCACGCAAGGCGAGGTGCAATCCGGCGGTGCCGCTCGACACCGCGCTCGCGTGCTCAACGCCGACCTGCCTCGCGAAGGCGCGCTCAAATTCCTGAAGCTTGGGACCGAGGGAGAGCTGGCCCGAGCGCAGCACGGCCAGCACGGCATCCTCTTCCTCGGGACCGAGGACCGGACGCGCCAGCGGCACCTGCTCGAGCTCGGTCGCGCTCACCGGTACCGACCCACGCGTCATGACCCGGGGGCCGAACCGGCGCGACCAAGCACGGTCCGCTCCCCGGCGACCGGCTGCATGCCACGCTCGAGCGAGTCGACCAGGGCCTCCCACGAGGCTTCGATCACGTTCTCCGAGACCCCGATCGAGCCCCACAGCTCCTCGCCGTCCGACGCGTCCAACAGCACGCGGGTGACGGCGCCCGTGCCCTTGGCCTCGTCCAGGATCCGGACCTTGAAGTTGACCAGCTCGATGTCGCGCAGGTGGGGATGGATCTCGACCAGGGCGTCGCGCAGGGCGCGGTCGAGCGCGTTGACGGGGCCGTTGCCCTCGGCCGTGCGGACAAAGCGCTCGCCTCCGACCCAGATCTTGATCGTGGCCTCGGTCTCCACCCGGCCGTCGGCGCGCTTTTCCACGATCGCTCGCCACGACTCGAGCCGGAACAGCGGCTCGTACTCCCCGGTCTCCTTGCGCAGCAGGAGCTCAAAGGACCCGTCGGCGGCCTCGTAGTGATAGCCGCGATGCTCGAGCTCCTTGACGCGCTGCACGACCTGGCTCGCCGTCTCGTCATCGAGCTCGAGGCCCAGGTCGGCGGCGCGGCTCTGCACGGTGCCCTTCCCCGACAGCTCGGAGATCAGCATCTCGCGGTGATTGCCGACCACCTCGGGGGCGATGTGCTCAAACGTGGCCGGATCGGCCGTGACGCCGGCCACGTGCATGCCGCCCTTGTGGGCAAAGGCGTTGCGGCCCACGTACGGGGAGTCGGGATCGGGGGTGAAGTTGAGCAGCTCGGCCACGTAGTTGGCGGTCGGGGTCAGCGCTGCCAGCTGCTCGTCGCTCAGGCACTGGTAGCCGAGCTTGAGCTGCAGGTTGGGGATGATCGAGATCAGGTTGGCGTTGCCGCAGCGCTCGCCGTAGCCGTTGACCGTGCCCTGGACGTGGGTGGCGCCCTGAGCCACCGCGGCCAGCGAGCAGGCCACTCCGCACCCGGCGTCGTCGTGGCAGTGGATGCCGACGCGCACGCCGGTGTCCCCCACCTCGGCCAGCACCGTCGCCATCGCCGCGCCGATCCCGTCGGGCAGCGTGCCGCCGTTGGTATCACAGCAAACGACGGTCTCGGCGCCGGCCTCGATCGCGGCCCGCAGGCAGCGCAGGGCGTACGGCGCGTCATCGCCAAAGCCATCGAAGAAGTGCTCGGCGTCGTACACGACTCGCTTGCCCGCGGCGCGCAGGAAGGCCACGGATTCCGAGATCATGCGCAGGTTCTCGTCGCGGTCGACCTTGACGACCTTCTCCAGGTGAAGGCCCCACGTCTTGCCGACCAGCGTGCAGACCGGGGCGAAGGAGTCGGCCAACCCGCGCAGGGCGAGATCCTGGTCAGGCGCCGTGTCCCGACGGCGCGTCATCCCGAACGCGGCGATCTGGGCGTGGGCAAAACGCTCGCCCGCGAGCAGGGTGAAGAGCTCCTGCTCCTTGGGATTGGAGCCCGGAAAGCCGGCCTCGATCAGGTCGATGCCGAGCTCGTCGAGGCGGTGGGCGACGCGGAGCTTTTCCCCGGCCGAGAGCGACATGCCCTCCCCCTGCATGCCGTCGCGCAGGGTCGTGTCATAGAGCTCGATCTGGGTCACGACGGACTCTGTTCAGGACGACTGACCGGAGGCTTGGCGCCGGTCCGGCGGCTCATCCGGCTCCGGATCCGGCCACGCCGGCCCGAGCGGCCTGACCGGCCGGCATCTCGACCACATCGAGCCACTCCGCGTAGCGCGGGTCGCGTCCGTGCAGGGCAGCGTCATACACCCGCTGGAGCTCGCGCGTGATCGGACCGGCCGTGCCCTCGCCGATCGCGTGATCGTCGACCTCGCGGACGGGCACGAGCTCGGCCGCGGTCCCCGACATGAAGACCTCGTCGGCCAGGAACAGCTCGGCCCGCGCCAGGTTGCGCTCGACGACCTCGAGACCGAGATCGCGGGCGATGGTCAGGATCGAGGCCCGGCTGATGCCGTCCAGGATTCCGGCCGTCTGAGGCGGGGTGATGATGCCGCCGCCCTTGACGACGAAGATGTTCTCGCCCGAGCCCTCGCTCACGAAGCCGTGGGAATCGAGCAGGATCGACTCCTGGTAGCCGGCCTTAGTGGCCTCGATCTTGGCCAGCACGCTGTTCAGGTACTGGCCGCTGGCCTTGGCGTGCGGGATCAGCGCGTCAGACGAGATACGCCGCCAGCTCGAGACCTTGGCCCGGATCCCGGCCAGCTTTGACTCCTCACCGAGATACGCACCCCACGGCCAGGCGGCGATCGACACCGAGACCTCGCACTCGAGCGGGTTCAGACCCATCTGGCCGTAGCCGCGGTAGACGATCGGCCGGATGTAGCACTCGTGCAGGTTGTTGGCCTGCAGCAACTCGTGCGTCGCGCTGCGCAGCTCCTCGAGCGTGTACGGGACGGGCATGTAGTAGAGCTCGGCTGACTGCAGCAGCCGCCGGAGATGGTCGCGGTGGCGGAAGATGCCCGGTCCACCGTCGGTGGCGTACGCACGCTCACCCTCGAACACGCCGGTTCCGTAGTGCAGACCGTGGGTCAGTACGTGGATCTTGGCGTCCTCCCAGGCAACCAGCTCTCCGTTATGCCAGATGAGGTCGGCTTTCTCCACGACGTCTCCTTATGGGTCGTTGGCAACCCAGGCCAGTGTTGTTACAGGTGCTTCAGAACTCCCTGGGTGGCCTCCGCGGTGCTCGCGTCGCCGCCCAGGTCCGGAGTGCGTAGGCCGTCGGCCAGCGCCCCATTAACGGCCGATTCTACCGCCGCAGCCTCTGTCTCCAGGCCAAAACCGTGTCGCAGCATCAGCGCCGCCGACAGGAACATGGCCAGCGGATTAGCCATGCCGGTGCCGGCGATGTCGGGCGCCGAGCCGTGCACGGGCTCGAACACACCCGGGCTGGGCGGGTCCGATACCCCGAGCGAGGCGCTGGGCAGCATCCCGAGGCTGCCGGTCAGCATCGCCGCCTCGTCGCTGAGGATGTCCCCGAACATGTTCTCGGTGACGATGACCTCGAAGTGGCGCGGCGCGGAGACCAGGCGCATGGCGGCGTTGTCGACCAGCAGGTGCTCGAGTTCGATGTTGGGGAATTCGGCGCTGTGCAGCTCGCGGACGACCTCTCGCCACAGGCGGCTGGTCTCGAGCACGTTGGCCTTGTCGACGCTGGTCACGCGCGACTTGGCGGCGCCGAAGGCCACGCGCGCGATGCGCTCGATCTCGGCCCGGCTGTAGACGCACGCGTCGGAGGCCGAGTCAGCGGTGCGGGTCTTCTCGCCGAAGTAGATCCCGCCGGTCAGCTCGCGGACGACGAGCAGGTCGGTGTTCTCGATCACCTCGCGCTTCAGCGGGCTGGCGTCGTAGAGGGCCGGCAGCGGCTTGACCGGGCGTAGGTTGGCGAACAGCCCGAGCCCCTTGCGCAGTCCGAGCAGACCCTGCTCGGGCCGAGGTTTGTCCGGATCGGTCGTGTCCCACTTGGGACCGCCCACGGCGGCCAGCAGCACAGCGTCGGCGCCGCGGCAGGCCTCGAGCGTCTCCTCGGTCAGGGCGACGCCGTGGGCGTCGATCGCCGCGCCCCCGAACAGGTGCTCCTCGTATTCGAAGTCGGTGCCGACGGCGCGCAGCACCTCGAGCGCCGGAGGGATGATCTCCGGGCCGATCCCATCACCGGGGAGAAGGATGACGCGCGGGCACATGAGCGGCCGCAGTGTAGCCCCGGACGTCGGCGACGCTCCACCAGCTCCCGCTCGAGGCGGTGAGGGTCATCCGGACAAAGCGGATCGGCGCCCCCGACAGCGGCACCGTCGTCATCTGGCCGCTGCCCGATCCGCTCCCCGCCGGGCTCCACGTTTGCCCATCGCGACTGACCGTGACCGTGTACCCGCGGGGGTAGTCGCCGGTGTTGGCGCCGGTGTCAAACACGATCTGACGCAGGGGTTGCGCCCGGCCCAGGTCGACCTGCAGGTACTGCCCGGGCGTCTGACCGGTGTCGGTCGAGTAGCGGGTGCTGGCGTCATCGTCGACGGCGTTGGCCGGCGGATCAGCGGAACCGGACGGCTGGGCGGTGGCCGTCCAGCCCGACGGGTCGAGCTCCTTGGACCCCGTGCGGCCACCCGGGGTTCCAGGCCAGGTGAAGGTGGCCAGCGCGTCACCCGGGAGCGTGTAGGTGAAGCTCCGGTCGCCCTCGCGGACCCCGACCGCCTGGGGATTGTCGTTCTCGTTGTGGGCGACGAGCACCGTGGTGCCGTCGGGATCCCGGAAGGCCACGTCCATGACCTGTCCGTTCCAGCCCGTCGTCCCGAACGAGGTGCTGGCGATCCGCACCGCCCCCGGGGGCACGAAGCGACTGAGGCTGCCCAGCGTGTAGTACTCGGCGTTGGGAGTGATCGTGTCGCCCGGGCCGACGGTGAGAATCCCCGTGCAGGTGCCGCAACCACCGACGTGCGGACCCCCCGACGGATCGAGCGCGACGTTCCAGTTGATGACCGTCTTGGCCCAGTTGCGGGGCGAGCCGATGATCAGGTTGCGGCTGTGCCACTTGAGCGTGTCCGAGAACGTGTTGGCGGGATCGCTGGACTGGCTGCCCGAGCACTCGGTGAAGTAGATGGCCTTGGTGGGGAACTGGCGGTGAAGCGCGCTCATCGCGCTCGGGTCCCCGTAGTAGCAGTGGTAGGCCGTGCCGGCCACCCACTTCGCGGCCGCCGAGGAGAGCACCTCCTGGGGGTACTGATTGATGTCCGAGGTCTCGTCTGGCGGGGTGGCGGCGATGTCGTTGGGGTGCTCTGACCAGTTGTGGTCGTAGGCCAGGATCTGCGTGTGCAGTCCGGCCCGGCGGAGCATCGGGCCCAGCGCCTCGATCACCTTCTCCTGCTGGGCGGCCGGCATGTCGGTGCCGGGGTATCCGGCCGGGTTGTGGTTCTGGGGCTCGTTTTGGACGGTGATCGTGTTCACGGTGACGCCCTGGGAGCGATACGCCTCGACGAACTTGGTCAGGTACAGCGCGTAGGAGTGGTAGATCGCCGGGGTGTCGATCAGCCGCCCGCCGATCAAATCCTGATTGGTCTTCATCCACGCCGGCGCGCTCCACGGCGTGGCGATGATCTGCAGTTGTGGATTCAGGCGCTTGGCCTGCCGCAGCAGGGGCAGGATCTCGGCCTTGTCGTGGGCGATGCTGAAGTGGCGCTGCCCGTAGTCGGTCTGGCCGGCGGGCATGTCGTCATACGTGTAGGGCGGCGGCTTGGCCACGAAGTCAGAGGCGCCGATCGGTTGGCGCAGGTAGCTGAGGCCATCCCCGTGGCGGGGGTCAAACAGCATCCGCATCGCTCGCGCCCGGGCGGCCGGCGACAGCCGGTAGAGAACCACGGCCGAGGAATCGGTGATGGCGCCGCCGAAGCCGGCCATCCGCTGGAAGTGCCGGGTGGGATCGACCACGATCGTCGGTGCGCTCGGTGTCGCCGACGTGAACGGGACGCTGCCCATGTCGGTGAGCTTGTAGCGGCCGTCGGCCGTGGTCAGCCACAGGTGGGCAGCGGGCGCTGCCGCTCGCGGTGCACGTCCCGACGCCGGTGCGGTCCCCGCCATGAGGGCGCCCGTTCCCAACAGCCCGAGCAACAGCAACAGCGATCTCCGGCCCCCGGGCAGACCCACCCAACGCGCAATCATGAGCACTCCTCTCAATCTGAGACAGCTCGCGGGTACCCACCGCCCGGCGGGCACAAACCGGGGCTAAGGCCGACGGGCGGACATGTTCAGGCGCACGTACTCGAGCACCAGGGGGTCGCCGGCGCGTTCGAGCACGCGATCGATGAAGGGGTCATGGAGCTCGGCCGGCAGCGGGTCGAGGTGGCGCACCAGGCAGACGGTGGAGATGAAGCTGCGCGGCTCCTCGGGCGTGGTCGGGCGGTCCTGCAGCCAGCACGAGACCTCGGCAAAGCCCGCCCGCTTCAGCCGGGCGGCCGTCTCCTCGGCGGTGGCGTAGTTCCACGGCTTGACCCAGTCGGCGAAGTAGGGCGCAAACGGCTCCTCGGCCGCCACCGTCTCGGCCAGACGGCGGAAGGAGTCGATGTTGCCGCGTCCCCCGCACTGGGCCAGGAGGCGCCCGCCGGCCTTGAGATTTCGGTGCAGGGCCGCGAACAGGGCGTCGTGATCGGGGATCCAGTGAAAGGTGGCGTTTGAGAACACGACGTCGACCGGTTCGGGCAGGTCCAGCTCGGCCAGGTCCTGGCAGAGCGCGGTCACCTTGTCGCCCAGCGCCGCTTGCGTGTGGCGGACCATCGAGGGCGCGGCGTCGACTGCGTAGACCCGTCCCCGCGGGACCCGCCGAACCAGCTCGGTGGTGATCTTGCCCGACCCGCAGCCGGCGTCGAGGACGTATTCGTCGCCGGCCAGATCGAGGCGATCGAGCTGCTCGGCCGCCCACGCCTGCTGCGGCCCCGAGATGCGGTCGTAGGTGGCGGCGTCCCAGTCGCGGCTCGGGGTCACGGAAGGCCCTCGGTCACAGGGCGCTGGTCACGGGCCCGGTGCGCTCGCGCTCTTGCTCGTAGCCCGAAATCGCGTCGTCCTGAGCCAGGGTCAGGGCGATGTCGTCGAGCCCGTTGAGCAGCCGATGCTTGATCTCGGGGTCGATCTCGAAGCTGGCCACGCCGACCCAGCCGTCCTGGCTGTGTGCCCGCCAGCGCACCTCCTGCGCATACAAATCGATTTGTGCTTCGCCCGCTTGCGCGATCGAAGCACATTCATCCGGTTTCAAAGCGATCGGCAGCAGTCCGATCTTGGTGCAGTTGGATTTGAAGATGTCGGCGAAGCTCGACGCGATCACGGCCTGGAAGCCGTAGTCCTCCAGTGCCCACGGCGCGTGCTCGCGGCTTGAGCCGCAGCCGAAGTTGCGCCCGGCGACCAGGATCGGGTTCGAGGGCAGATCCCAGTCGGGCTCTTTGGCCCAGTCGTAGAACAGGAACTCCCCGAAGCCGGTGCGCTCAACGCGCTTGAGGAACTGCTTGGGGATGATCTGGTCGGTGTCGACGTCGTCGCGGTCCAGGACGCTGACGCGGCCGGTGATCGTCTCGATCGCTTTCATGTAAGTCAGGCCTCCCAGTTGCGGATGTCGACGAAGTGCCCCT
>DASXHG010000072.1:0-4780 GCA_036488625.1 Solirubrobacteraceae bacterium
CACGCTGCCTGCCGCCTTCGCCGCCGAGCGCTGCAACGCGCGCGCTGTGGCCGTCCTGGGCGGTCCCGCGCACGCCGCGGAGATGCTTGACCGCGGAGCCTCGATCGTGCTGGCCTCCCTTGACCGGGGGTTCGCGCGTCAGCTCCGCGACGCCCTGGCGGCGGCGAACCTCGATGTCACCGTGACTACCGATGTGACCGGCGTGGAGCTGGCCGGCTGCGCCAAGAACGCCGCTGCGTTGGCCGCCGCGGCCGCTTCGGGCGCCGGGCCGAACATCGCGGGCGCCGCCGCCGGCAAGGTGTTTGCCGAGATTGATGCCCTGGCTCGGGCCCGGGGCGCGGCCCCCGAGACTTTCGCCGGGCTGGCCGGCGCCGGGGACCTGGTGGCGACCGTCGTGGCCAGCGGATCACGCAACCGCCGGGCAGGGGAACTGTTGGCTCAGGGGATGCCCTCAGGGGAGATCGGGGCCGCCTTGGGTCACGCTGCTGAGGCCGTCGACACGGTGCCGTTGCTCGCCGACGCCGCCCGCCAGGCCCACCTCGACACTCCCGCTCTCGACGGGCTGGCGGCGCTGGTGGAGGGACGCATCGCCCCCGAGCGCTGGGCCGCGGCGGTCGCGGCCCCCGCGCCCCGAAAATCTCGCCGCTCTATCCGCGCCGCCTAACCCCAGGTATGTTGCGCGTGCTGTGGCCACCGAACAATCAATGTCCAAGGCAGAGCTCGATGCTCGCTTCACCGAGCTCTACCGACGTCATCTGCGCGACGTGTACTCCTACAGCTACTACCGGGTGGGCAACCACCACGATGCTGAGGACCTCACCGAGCAGACGTTTCTGCAGGCCTACCGTCACTACGAGCGCGCCCTGCGCGAGTCCCACGGACGGCCGCTGCGCCCGTGGCTCATCCGGATCGCGCACAACCTGGCGGCCAACTTCTACCGTGATCGCTCGCGCAAGCCGGAATCGGCGATCGAGGACGCTGGGTTGATCTCCGCACCGCACACCACCGAGTCGCTGGTCGAAGGACGCGAGGAGCTCAAGAACATCCTCGAGGGCGTGGCCAAACTGCCCGACGACCGGCGTGAGGCGTTGATCATGCGCTTTGCCCTGGGCATGGACAACCGCGAGATCGCGCGCGCCCTCGGGCGGACCGATGGCGCGACCAAGGTGCTCCTGCATCGCGCGATCCGTCAGCTCGAGACGATGGTGGCCACCGAGGAAGAACCGGTCTCATGAGCAGCGGCGTGACCGATTTCGAGGCTCTGCTGCGCGAGGCCCTGAGCCCCGTCGAGCCGCCCGCGGACCTGGTGGACCGGCTTGAGGGCACCCTCGTCAGCCTGACCGAGCTGGCCCAGGAGGAGCTCGATGCGTGGGAGCTCTCGGCCATGCGCGACCCCCGCAACTGGGCGCGGCCGGCCGCGGCGGCAGTGGTCGGCGCCGGCGCCGGAACGGCGCTGGTCGTGCTCCGCGTCCGCTCGCGTCATCGCGCCACCCGGCAGCAGTCGGGCAGCCTGCGCGAGTTGGCCGAGCGCACCGTCCAGGATTTCGCCGAGGAGGCGCGCCGGATCGTCGCCGACCGCTGACGGCGCTCCGGGCCGTCAGCTCGGGTGCCCGGCGCCGCAAGCGGCGCTGCGGGCGCTGATAGCGTCAGCGATCCCCATGGCTGTCTGCTATCGCCATCCCTCGCGCGAGACGGGGGTTTCGTGCTCATCGTGCGGACGGTCGATCTGTCCCGACTGCATGACGCCGACGCCGGTCGGAATGCGCTGCCCGGAATGCGCCCGCGACCGCACACGGGTCAAGACGATCCGCTCGACCGCATCCACCCCGACCGTCACGCAGGCGCTGATCGCCATCAACGTGATCGTCTTCTTTGCCGAGACCGCGACCGGTACCTCGCTCGGCGGCGCCGGCAATCTGTCGCCGGGCACGCTGTTTCAGAAGGGGGCTCTGTACGGGCCCTACATCTCGCAGTCGCACGAGTACTGGCGGCTCCTGACGGCAGGGTTCCTGCACGACGGGCTCTTGCACATCCTCTTCAACATGGTCTTCCTGTGGTTCATGGGCCAGATGCTCGAGCCGGCGATCGGGCGGCTGAACTTCGCTGTCGTCTACTTCGTCTCGCTGCTGGCCGGCTCAGCCGGAGCTCTGGTGTTCGAGCCGCTGGGCCTTACGATCGGCGCCTCGGGCGCGTGCTTCGGGGTTCTGGGGGCTCTGATCGTCGTGGCTCACTACCGCGGCCTGTCGATCTGGCAGAGCGGACTCGGCCTGACGCTGATCATCAACGTGGTGTTCTCACTCAGCGTGGCCGGGATCTCGATCGGCGGCCATCTTGGCGGTGTGATCGGGGGCGCCATCTGCGGATGGCTGATCGTCAACATCGGCGAGCGACGCAACCTGCCGGCCGCTGCGCTGGCCGGCTGTGCCCTTGTGGGCGTGATCAGCGTGGTCGTGGCGATCGCCGTGGCGGGCGGGCAGGGCTTGACCCCCCACGGGGTCGGGTTCGGCGGCTAGTCCGCCGGCCGGCAGGCCGCCTCTAGAGCTCGACCGCGAGCGCCCGGCCGGGCGCTTCGGGGATCAGCTCGGGATGCAGGACGCAGGCCAGCAACTCGAGGCCGTCGACGATCCGCGGTCCTGGCCGAGAGAAGTACGCCGAGGCGTCGACCGCGAACACCGCTCCGGCACCCAGTGCGGCCAGCTCGTCGCGGTGCATCTCTGCCTCGCGGTACGCGATCTCGGCGTCATAGCCGCAGGGCATGACGATCACGATGTCGGGCCGGGCAGCGGCGATCTCCTCCCAGGTGCGTTGCTCTGAGTTCTCGCCCGGGAAGCCGAGGACGTCCTCGCCGCCGGCGTAGGCGATCAGCTGCGGCGTCCAGTGTCCGGCCGCGAACGGAGGGTCGAGCCATTCAAGGGCCGCCACCCGGGGGCGGCGGGCATCCTTCACCGCCACGCGAATGCGATCGATGCGCGCGGCGGCGGTCTCAATGAGCTCGACGCCGGCGTCCTTGCGGTCGGTGGCCTGGGCGAGCGTGCGCGCGTCGCCGAGCACCTCGCCGACCGTGTGCGGATCCAGGGAGATGACCTGAGGACGGCTCGCGATCTCGTCGGCGATCGCCCGCACGTCGTCATAGGACACCGCACAGACAGAGCACAAGGCCTGAGTGACGATCAGATCCGGGGCGAGGTCGTGAAGGGCAGCGGCGTCGAGCTCGTAGATCGACTCGCCGGCCAGCGTCCGCTCCTTCACCGCCGCATCGATCTGAGCCGCGTCGAGCCCGCTGGGCAGCACGTCGCGGGTGACCTTGGGCAATTGCTGGGCCGGCGGCGGATAATCGCATTCGTGGGTGACTGCGACCACATCCGCACCCAGCCCGAGCGCGAACAGCATCTCCGTTGCCGAGGGCACGAGGCTGACAATCCGCATCAGGACGGTTTGCCGCCTCGGCGGAGGTGGGAACTGAAAACGGGGGACATCTGACTAGGAGACGATATGGCAGAGCTGCTGGAAGACGACGAGATCGTCTCAAGGCTACGTCGCTCGGAGTGGGAGCGGGAAGGCGATGAGATCGTGCGCGAATGGCGCTTCGAGGACTTCGGCGAGGCGCTGGCCTTCGTCAACCGCGTGGGCGAGGTGGCCGAGGACGCCAACCATCACCCCGACATCTTCTTGCACGGCTGGAACAAGGTGAAGCTGATGCTCACCAACCACTCGGCCGGCGGGCTGACCGAGACTGATTTCGCGATGGCCGGCCGGTTCGACAATCTTCTTTAGTGCGAGCGGCACCGGTACGCCGGGGGCGGCTGCTACCTTTGGCCGCGTCGCTGAATGAACGACGACGAGAAACCCCGAAGTCGTAACGCGCGGAGCCGGGGCTTCCGCGCGACCCGACTGAGCCGCACCCTGCAGGGCACCTGTTGAAGGGCCTCTTCATCATCCTCACCGGGCTGCTGGTGTTCGCCAACGCGTTCTTCGTGATCGCCGAGTACTCACTGGTGCGCTCCCGGCGGTCGCGGCTGCAGACGATGGCCGACGAGGGACTGCGCGGCGCGCGCCTGGCCCTGACGGAGATGGACCAGATCGGCGATTACATCGCCGCCTGCCAGGTCGGGATCACGATGGCCTCGATCGCCATCGGCGCGCTCGGCGAGCCGGCCATCGCCCATCTGTTCGAGCCCGTCTTTGGAGGTGTCATCGGCCATTCGGCGGCCGTCGCCTTGTCGGTCGTGATCGCCTACCTGCTGATCACGGTCGCCCAGAGCATCGTCGGCGAGATCGCCCCCAAGCTGTACACGATCCAGCACGCCGAGGATCTGGCCCGGCGGGTGGCGCGGCCACTGCGGTTCTTCCGGGTCCTGTTTCACCCCTTCATCTTCGTCCTGAACTCGGCCTCCAACTCGCTGCTGCGGGCCACCGGTACCGATCCGGATGCCGAGCCCGAGGGCGGTACCCCGGACGAGCTCAAGCGGATCATCGCCGACTCCCGGTCCGGCGGCGGCATCGACGTGGGGGAGGCCAACATGCTGACCGGCGTGTTCCACCTGCACGAGCAGGAGGCGCGCCAGGTGATGACGCCGATCCCCGCCGTCGTCACCGTCGATCTGTCGGAGACGGTCGAGGCCGCGTTACGTCGCTGCGTGTCCACCGGACATTCGCGCCTGGTCGTGACCGAGGACGACAACCAGGACCGCGTGAAGGGGATCGTCCACGTCAACCAGCTGGTGAAGCTGATGATGGCCGACGGCTATGAGGCGCACTTCGGGAAGTTGGTCCGGGCCGC
>DASXHG010000140.1:0-13165 GCA_036488625.1 Solirubrobacteraceae bacterium
CGGCGCCGGTCAGCGCGGCCTCGGCGGCGTCGATCAGCCGGCATCCGGCCGGGTGCAACCCGGACTGGACGACGGCTCGAACGGCCTCGGCGCCGGCCGTGAAGCTCGTAAAGCGCACGCCGGCTGAACTGCGAAAGGACGGGCGGGGCCGAACCCGGACCCACGCCTCGGTGATGATCCCGAGCGTCCCCTCGGAGCCGAGCAGCATGCGGTCTGGAGATACGCCCGCGCCTGAGCCCGGCAGTCGCCGGGAGGCCCAGACCCCGGCCGGGGTGACCGCGCGAACCGACTCGACGAGATCGTCGATGTGCGTGTACAGGGTCGCGAAGTGGCCACCGGCACGGGTGGCGATCCACCCGCCCAGGGTCGAGAACTCAAACGACTGGGGAAAGTGGCGGAGGGTCAGGCCGTGCTCGCGGAGCTGGTCCTCCAGCCCGGGACCGGTCGCTCCGGCCTGGATCCGCGCCGACTGCGAAATCGGGTCGATCTCCAGCACCCGGTCGAGCCCGCGCATGTCGATCGTGACCGTGCCGGCGAACCGGCCCGGGTCCACGCGGGGCTCAACGCCGCCGACCACGCTCGTGCCGCCGCCGTAGGGGATCACCGCCGCGCCGGCCCGCAGCGCCCAGCCCAGCACTGCCTGGACCTCGTCCTCGGTGCGGGGGCGCGCAACCAGGTCGGGGAGATGATCGAACCGGCCCCGAAACGCCTTGACGACGTCCGTGTAGGAGCGCCCGCAGGCGTGCAGGACGCGCTCATAGGGGTCGCTGGAAAGCACGGCCTCGAGCTCGTCCGGGACGCTGAGGCGCGGCGGGGTGAGCGAGAGCTGATCGAGCGGCACCGCAGCCTCGGGCTCGGTCGCGCCAAACCCGAGGTGCTGGGCGAGGAAGGCGGCTGAGCTCGCGAGCTCCTGCGCCGTGGGTTGCTCGTCCTCGTAGCCCCACCCCCAGTGCTTCAGTCTCCGGCTCACGCGTCGCGAGCCTACCGGCGGGTGGAGGACCGCGCGAGTCCTCGGTGCCTGGGCCTGCGCTGGCGGCGGATACCGTATGACCGATGGCTCCGCCACCCGCCATATTGGCCCGTGGCCCGTGGGATCCGTCGCGGGTACGCGCCTCGTGGCGCTCGGATCCATTCGAGCCCGCCGCGAGTGCGACCGAGGCGGCCGACGAGGCCCTGGATGCCCTACGCCGGCGCGGCTCGCCCAGCCACGATGGGCTCGCCGCCCGCCTGCACGCCTTCACCGCCGCCGGCGATGGCCTGGATCTCGAGCTGCAACCGGCGCGCTGGGCGCTGCGGCTGGTCTCCGATCCGGCCGCGCAGACGCTCTCGGCCCTGTGCGTGGTCCGCGACGCCGACGGCTGCTGGCTGGCCGGCCGCCGCGCGGCCTGGCTGGCCTCGTGGGCGGGACGCTGGGCGCTGGGCGCCGGGGGTGCGGTCGAGGTCGACGAGAACCCGGCCGACACCCTGGCCCGGGAGCTTGAGGAGGAGTGGTCGGTCGTCCCCGAACGCCTGAGCGTCGAGGCGCTGGTCGGAAATCCCGAGGGGATGGTGCTGCTCGTCGGTCAGGCCTGGTTGGCGCCCGGGGCCGAGGTCACCCCCGATCGCGAGCACGACCAGTTCGCCTGGTGGCCCTCGGATGTCGCGGCGTGGCCGGCCGAGGCCGACGCGCCGCTGCGGGTGCTGGGGCGGATGCTGTCCGCCGCGCCGCGATGAGGTTCGTCACCTTTCGGCGCCTGGAGGCCGTCTCGTTCTTTCATTCGACGGTGTACCTGGCGCTGCTGGTCTGCGCGTTCGTGCTCGGCAACCCCCAGCCCGAGACGTTCATCTTCGGGCTCTCCCACGGACTGCTGTGGATCGGCATGTCGCTGGTCTGCATCGCCGCCGCTCGGATGCGGGTGATCCCCTACTGGCTCGCGGTCACGGTGGCCGTCCTCGGCGGTCTCGGACCGTTCGCGGGTTCGATCGGATTTCTGATCGCCGGCCGGCGCAGAACTGCAAGCCGCCGCCCAGCCGAGTCGGCTAGCCCGGCGGGTCGCTGAGAAGCCCAGGACAGGCGTTAGAGTGAAAAGCCGCGATGGCCGTTGAAACAGGCACGATCGAAGTCGTCATGCCCGCGATGGGGGACTCCGTCTCGGAAGGCACGATCCTCGAGTGGCACAAGCAGGTCGGGGACTCGATCTCCGCCGACGAGACCCTGGTCGAGATCTCCACCGACAAGGTCGACGCCGAGGTCCCCTCGCCGGCCAGCGGAACGATCACCAAGATTCACGCCGCCGAAGGTGACACGGTCGCTGTCGGCGCCCTGCTGGCCGAGATCTCGGCCGGCGAGAATGGCGACAGCGCCGGCATGCAGACCGCCGCACAGCCCGAAGGCAACGGCTCCTCGGCGGTCAAGCCGGCCGAGGAGGCGCCAGTGTCGGGTGAGTCGCCGCCGGCCACCGCCGGCGAGGTGGCGGCGGGCCAGAGCACCGAGGCCAAGGGGATGGCCGACCAGGACACCGCCGAGGGCAAGACGATCGACATCGTCACCCCGACCGGCGGCGAGTCGGTAACCGAGGGCACGATCCTCGAGTGGTCGGTCAAGGTCGGCGACGAGGTCTCCGACGGACAAACCGTCGTCGAGATCTCCACCGACAAGGTCGACATGGAGTTGCCGGCCCCGGCCAACGGCACGATCACCGAGATCCTCGCCTCTGACGGTGACACCGTCACCGTCGGCCAGGTCATCGCACGTATGGCAAGCCATACGAGGGCAAGCCATACGAGGACGGCTTCCGCCGCCACGGGCCGAGCCCCGGCCGCCGGCGGCCCCGCCCCCGCCTCCGAGAGCCCCGCTCCGGCCGCCAACGGCACCGCCACCCCGGCGACCGACGTGGATGCCTCTCCGGTCGCGCGCCGCGTGGCCGCCGCCGAGGGCGTCGACCTCAGCCGGGTGACCGGCAGCGCCCGCGGCGGGCGCATCACCAAGGCCGACGTACTGGCCGCCGGCAACGGCGCCACCGCGACCAACGGCAGCTCGGCAGCTGCCGCTCCGGTGGCCTCCGGTGCCCAGCTGATCAAGGGCGGTGGCGCGGCGCTGGCCCGGTACATGGATCAGAGCCGCTCGATCCCCACCGCGACCTCGTTCCGCACGCTCACCGTGACCACGCTGGACGAGCGCCGCAAGCAGCTCAAGAACGGCGGCCAGCGCGTTTCCTTCACGCACCTGATCGCCTATGCCATCGCCCGCGTGGTCAACGAGGACATGCCGGTCATGGCCAATCACTTCGAGGAGATCGAGGGCAAGCCCTACCGCCACGACGACGGGGCCGTCAACCTCGGCCTGGCCGTCGACGTCGAGAAGAAGGACGGGACCCGCACGCTGATGGTGCCGGTCATCCGCGACGCCGGGCGCCTGAGCTTCAAGGAGTTCCTGGACGCCTACAACGCGCTGGTCGACAAGGCGCGCACGAACTCGCTGACCGCCGACGACCTCACCGGCGGCAACATCTCGCTCACCAACCCGGGCGGGATCGGCACCGTCGCCTCGGTGCCGCGGTTGATGGTCGGCCAGGGCACGATCGTGGCCACCGGGTCGATCGCCTACCCGGTCGGGCTGGAGCGCATCGGCGCCATCGTCGGCGCGGAAAAGGTCATGACCATGACCTCGACCTACGACCACCGCATCATCCAGGGCGCCGAGTCGGGACGCTTCCTGCAGCGGATCGAGGGCCTGCTTCAGGGTGACCAGGGCTTCTACGAGAACGTCTTCTCCGACCTCGGCGTCGACATGCCCGACCTGCCCGCACCCCCGGCTCCGGCCGCCGCGGCCGGGCTGGCGGCCGCACCGGCCAAGCCCTCGGCCGACGGCGCTCCGGCGGCGATCGACGAGGAGCTGATGCAGGCCGTTCAGGCGGCCACGTCCCTGCTCAAGGCGCACCGCACCCACGGCCACCTGGCCGCCAAGCTCGACCCGCTGGGGCGCGAGCCCGAGGGCGATCCGGCGCTCGATCCGACACCGCTGGGCCTGACACCGGAGCTGATGGCCCGGATCCCCGCTCACATCCTGCGCATGTACGTCCCCGGCGCCACCCTCGCCGACGCGCTGCCTCACCTGCGCGAGACCTACTGCGGGACGATCGCCTACGAGATCGAGCACATCGCTTCCCACCGCCAGCGGCTGTGGCTGCGCGAGGCGATCGAGTCGGGCCAGTTCCGGTCTCCGCTCACCCACGACGAGCAGCGCGCCCTGCTCAAGCGGCTGACCGAGGTCGACGCGTTCGAGCGCTTCATGCACAAGGCCTACCTGGGCCAGAAGCAGTTCTCGGTCGAGGGCCTCGACATGACCGTGCCGATGATCGACGAGCTGACCCAGCTGTCGGCCAGCCGCGGCGCGCGCGAGGTTGTCCTCGGCATGGCTCACCGCGGCCGGCTCAACGTCCTGGCCCACAACCTGGGCCGGCCCTACGAGACGATCTTCGCCGAGTTCGAGGGCTCCTCCACGCTCGAGCCGATCACCACCCTGCCCCAGGGCGGCACCGGCGATGTCAAATACCACCACGGCGCTCAGGGCTCCTATCAACTGCCCGGAGGCGAGTCCATCATCGTGCGCCTGGAGTCCAACCCGTCGCACCTGGAGTTCGTCGCTCCGGTCGCCGCCGGCGCCACCCGCGCCGCCCAGACCACGCGCCAGGGTCCGCACGCCCACCAGGACACCAACGCGGCGATCCCGATCATCCTCCACGGCGACGCCGCCTTCCCCGGCCAGGGCGTGGTCGCCGAGACGCTCAACCTGCAGGCGCTGGACGGCTACACCGTCGGCGGCACGATCCACCTCATCCAGAACAACCAGGTCGGCTTCACCACCGACTCCGACGACGCTCGGTCCACGACCTGGGCCTCGGATCTGGCCAAGGGCTTTGACGTGCCCATCATCCACGTCAACGCCGACGACGTGGCCGCCTGCGTCAGCGCCGTCCGCCTGGCCTTCGCCTTCCGCCAGGAGTTCGGACACGACGTGCTCATCGACCTGATCGGCTACCGCCGCTTCGGTCACAACGAGGCCGACGAGCCGGCCTACACGCAGCCCGAGATGTACCAGGTGATCAAGAAGCATCCCTCGGTACGCGAGCTGTTCGTCCGCCAGCTGATCGACGAGGGTGTCGTCTCCGAGCAGGAGTCGACCGAGATGACCGATGCCGTCTGGGCCGAGCTCTCCGATCAGCACGCCGCGCTCAAGGACCGGATTGCCGCGGCCAAGGACCTCGAGCACGCCACCGGCGAGTACCAGCTCGACCGCACGCCCTCCCCCGAGGTCAGGACGGCCGTGGCCGAGGATCGCCTCCAGGTCCTGGGCGAGGAGCTGCTGGCCGTACCCGACGGCTTCAACGTCCACCCCAAGCTGGTCAAGCAGCTCGACCAGCGCCGCGAGGCGATGGCGGATCCGACCAAGCCGGCGATCGTCTGGGCCCATGCCGAGGCGCTGGCCTTCGCCTCCCTGCTCACCGAGGGCATCCCGATTCGCCTCACCGGCCAGGACACCGAGCGCGGCACCTTCAGCCAGCGGCACCTCGTCCTGCACGACCCCAAGACCGGCCAGGAGCATTCCGCCATGCAGCACCTGCCGGGCGCGCTGGCCCCGATGGAGCTGCACAACAGCCCGCTGTCGGAGATGGCCTGCGTCGGCTTTGAGTACGGCTATTCCCAGGAGGGCCCCGAGACGCTGGTCCTGTGGGAAGCCCAGTTCGGCGACTTCGTCAACGGCGCCCAGGTCATCATCGACCAGTTCATCATCTCCGGCCTGGCCAAGTGGGGCCAGACCTCGCGTCTGACCCTGCTTCTCCCGCACGCCTACGAGGGCTCGGGGCCCGAGCACTCCAGCGCCCGCCTCGAGCGCTTTTTGCAGCTGGCCGCCGAGGGCAACATCCGCGTGGCCTACCCGACCACCCCCGCGCAGTACTTCCACCTCCTGCGCCGCCAGGCCCGGATCGCCAAGCAACGGCCGCTGGTGGTCATGACACCCAAGAGCCTGCTCCGGCTGCCGATGGCCTCAAGCCGTCTGCAGGAGCTGACCGAGGGCCGCTTCCAGCCCGTCCTGCCCGACGCGACCGTCGATCCCGAGCAGGTCACGCGGCTGGTGCTCTGCACCGGCAAGGTCTATTACGACCTGATCGGCCACGAGAGCCGGGAACAGAACCCCGGCGTCGCCATCGGGCGGGTCGAGCTGCTCTACCCGTTCCCGCAGGCCGAGCTGCTGGAGCTCGTCTCCTCCTACCCCAAGCTTCAGGAGGTCGTCTGGGTCCAGGAGGAGCCCCGCAACATGGGCGCCCGGGCGTTCATGTCCCCGCGGCTGCTCCAGGTTCTGCCCGAAGCGCTCCAGTTCGGCTACATCGGCCGCCCCGAGCGGGCCGCCTCCGGCGAGGGTTACCCGATCGCCCACGCCACCGAGCAGAACCGCATCGTCTCCACGGCGCTCGACCTCAGCCACCCGGTCACGCAGTACCCGCGCAAGCTCCCCGGCGAGCGCTGACGCCCCGTTTGTCAAGGCGCGCCGGGGCCTCACGGCCGGAGGCCACGCCGGGCGCTCGCTTCTGACTACTCTTGTCGTATCCGACTTCGTAGAGACGGCTCCCGTCGCGACAACTCCAGGCGGCACTTCGTGCCCGCCCTCGGGGTCAATGACATGGCCATTGACCTCGGCACGGCGAACACCCTCGTGTACGTCGGCGGGCGGGGCATCGTCGTCTCTGAGCCCTCCGTGGTCGCCTCCGACGTGGCCACCGGTGAGGTCCACGCCGTCGGCCTCGACGCCGAGCGCATGATCGGCCGTACGCCGGCCACGATTTCGGCCACGCGCCCCCTTCGCCACGGCGTGATCGCCGATTTCGAGGTCACCGAGGAGATGCTGCGCTACTTCATCCGCCGCGTGCTCGATCGCCGGATGGCCCATCCACGCCTGATCGTCTGCGCCCCCTCGGGCGTGACCGAGGTCGAGAAGCGGGCCGTCGAGGAGGCCTCACTGGCCGCCGGCGCGCGCCGTGTGCACCTGATCGAGGAGCCGATCGCGGCCGCCATCGGAGCCGGGATCGCGATCGAGGAGCCGATCGGCCGGATGGTCGTCGACGTCGGCGGCGGGACGAGTGAGATGGCGATCATCTCGCTCGGCGGGATCGTCATCTCGCGCTCGGCCCGGGTCGGGGGCTATGAGATGGACGAGGCCATCTCGCACTACATCCGCTCCGCCTATCAGCTCGCCATCGGCTCGCGCACGGCCGAGCGGATCAAGATCGAGATCGGCTCCGCGGTGCCGATCCCCGAGGAGCAGGTGCTGGAGGTCCGCGGCCGCCACCTCGTCACCGGGCTGCCGACGGCGATCCAGCTGCGCAGCGAGGAGGTCCGCGCCGCGATCTCGCTGCCCCTGCGGGAGATCCTCCGCGCGATCCGGGACACGCTCGAGCAGTGCCCGCCTGAGCTCGCCTCCGACATCGCTCGCGACGGCATCCTGCTCGCCGGCGGTGGCACGCTCATCCGCGGCTTCGATCAGCTCGTCGCCGAGGAGACGGGGATGCCGGTCATCAACGCCGAGTCCCCGCTGACCTGCGTGGCCGTCGGCTCAGGCCAGGCGCTGGCTCATCTCGACCAGCTCTCCGCGACCCGTTACCCCCGTCGCATGGCGACGACGCCCGACTGGCGTACGGCCCAGTCCTGAGCGCCGCACGCGGCTGAGCATCGGGCCCACGCTGGTCAGGGCGCACGCCGCGAGCAGAACCAGAAACGGCTCCACCGGCTCGCGAAAGCGCGGTGTCTCCATGTTGATGAGCACGCTGCTCAGCCACATGAGCACCGGGATCCCCCACAGCCACAGCGGCGCTCGCCGCGCGCGCCGCGTGAACACGCCGGCCAGCGCCAGCAGGGCCAGGATCCAGAACGCCACCACCCCGGTGTGGGCCGTGCCGATGCTCAGTCCCATCGCCTGCGCGGAGGCGTGCCAGGCGTAGCTGCCCTCGAGCTCGAGCATGCGCAGCGTGTTGTGGAAGGCCGCCGCCACCGGGGACAGGGGGTGATCGCCGATGTAACTGAGGGCCTGAGCCTGGAGCCGATCTGACAGCTCGGGCTCGGTGTAGCGCGAGCCCGTTCGCTTGTAGATCGTGTCCTGGGGGATGTGGCTGAAGATCCGCCACTTGTAGGGGATGGGGGAGAAGGCGGCCGAGGCCGGGTTATATGTGCCCACCAACGTGATGCCGGTCTCATCGGAGACGGGGACGAAGCGGTGCAGCTCGACCGCGTTGCGGATCGTCCACGGGGCGATGGCCAGGGCGGTGGTCAGCACCAGCAGGGCTACGGCGCGCACGGCGGGACCGCGCGGGGGACGGAGCCCGCGCCACGGTCGCGCGGCGCTGGCGGCGGCTACACCCAGCGGCGCCAGCATCAGGATCGCGTTCTCGTGCGTGAGCGTGGCCAGGCCCGTGAGCAGCCCCGTGGCGGCGATCCACCGGTACGGGTGGTCCGAGCGCCGCGCCCGCAGCGCGGTCCAGGTCGCGGCCAATTCGAACACGATCAGCAGGTTCTCGGCCACGAGGATCCCCGACAGCTCCACCAGCACCGGGTAGACGGCGGCCAGGATCAGCGCCACCAGACCCACGGCGGCCCCGAATGCTTCGAGTGCGACGAGCCCGATCAGGCCGACCGCGAGCGTGCCGACGATCGCCTGCTCGATTCGTTCGGAGTGCAGAGCTGACTTCCCACCCGCCTCGTGGCCGGTGAGCAGATCGGAGACGGCGAGCAGGTACGGGAAGGCCGGGGGGAAGTAGGCCGTCGGCCCGCGTGAGCCACCGGCGCCGCTCCGAGGTCCACTGCCGGTGTGGTAATCGCCGTGGTTGGCGATCATGCTCGCCATCCGGTTATAGGTACCGGCGTCGTTGACGGCGTGATACGGAGTCGTCTCTATGTAGGCGACGCGGACCGCCAGTGCGAGCAACAGCACCCCGGTGATGAGCAGCACTCGAGGGACGCGCGAGACGGTCACGAGCCGCGAGAGCTTAGTGAGCCTGGCGGCGCTAGTGGATGCCGACGATCCCGGCGCAGACCCAGTTCGAGGCGCCGCTGCCGCCGTTCCAGATACGCGAGGCGACGGCGTCCTGCTCGGACTTGGAAGCCAGGTAGGCGGCCGGTCCCGAGCCCCCGAACAGCCGCCAGGTGGCGGGCATGATCTGGTAGTAGCCCGAGGCGCCGGCGCTGTTGGGGGGCACGTTCTGGCCGCCCGACTCGCAGAGCACGATCGAGTACGGAATCGCCCATCCGCCCGAGGGGGCCGCGGACACCGGAGCCGACGGCGCTCCCGCTGGGCTCGACGGCGTCGAAGGTGTCGACGGTGCCGAAGGGGTGGCCGCTGCGGCCCGCGCGGCGGCGGCCTGCGCGGCGGCGGCGCGGCGGGCGGCGGCCTCCTGGGCGGCACGAACGCTGGCGATCTGCGAGCGCAGGCCGTTGGACCGGGTCTGGCTGGCCGACAGGGCGGCCTGCTGGGCGCCCCGCGCTCGGGCCAGGGCCGACTCGCGCGAGGCCAGCAGCGCGTTCATGCCCTGCAGGGCCTGCTGCCGGGTGGCGGCGGCCGCGGTCATCTGGCGATCCTGGGCCTCGGTGGCGGCCAGCTGGTTGGCGGCCTGGGTGGCCTGCGCTTTGGCGATCTTGGTCACGAAGATCATCGACTGCTGCTGATGCTCGGCGCGGGTGAGGAAGTTGATCTGCTCGAGCAGGCTGTTGAAGCCGTTGGCGTTCAGGACCACGGAGACCAGATCGGGCCGGTCGCCCTCGTAGCTCCCGCGCAACTGGAAGGAGAGGAGCATGCGCGCTCGGGCCAGCCGTGAGCGAAGCACCTGCAGGTGCGCGCGTTCACGGCGCAGAGCCGCGGCCGCGCGGACCATCTGCGCGCGGTCGTTGGCGAGATCCTGTCGGACTGCTGCCTCGCGGCTCTGGACGAGCGAGATCTGGCCGGACAGCGAACTGATCAGCCCCGACAGGGAGGCGACGCTCGAACTGAGGTGCTGCTGGCGCGCCTGCTCAGCACCGAGCTGGGAGTTCAGCGTTCCGAGATCGGCGCTCGCCGCGAGGGCCGGCGTTTGACGGCCGATGGCTGTCAGCACCAGCACGCCCACCGCCACCGTAGCGGCGAGCATGCGTAGGACAGCTTGGCGGCGTTGTGCGCTCATATTCAAGGTTTGGCGGCATCCGCCTGCGGGGTTAGCTGTCGGGCTCGCGCGAGTTGCGCTACGCCACCATCAGGTGGCGATTCGCCCCGGAGAAACACGTGGGTCCCTCGCTTGCCCGATATCACGGGCAATTCGGCGGTCGGCGGACCTTAGCAAGAACTTACGCCGGGCCGGTCGGGCGACGTCCCTATGCTCCCGACCGTGCCCCCGGTCAGCCTGGACTCCCTGCGCGCGCAGCAGATTCTGGAGCGCATCCGGCAGGTCCCGGAGGGCTTCGTGCGCACCTACGGCGACGTGTCGCCCGGGGCGCCGCGCCTGGCCGGCGCCGTGCTCAGCGCGTGCGCGGATCCGACCGTTCCCTGGCACCGGATCGTCCGTGCCGACGGCTCGCTCTCCCAGGGCGCGCGGCAGCGCCGGCGACTCGAGCGCGAGGGAGTTCCGTTTCGCGGCCAGCGCGTGAACATGGCCGTCGCCCACCTGCCCGAGGACGCCGTGCAAGTTGAGGAGGTCGGCTGATGTGGGTTCAGCGCGAGATCCAGCTGGCGCCCCGATCGCGGGGTTTTCACCTCATCACGGACGAGGTGTTGGGCGCGCTGCCCGAGCTGCGCGAGCTCCGGGTCGGCATGCTGCACCTGCTCATCCGCCACACCTCGGCCTCGCTGGCCCTCAACGAGAACGCCTCCCCGGACGTCCGCCGCGACTTCGAGAGCTGGTTCAACGAGGCGGTGCCCGAGCGCGCTCGCTACTGGACTCACACGCTGGAGGGCGACGACGACATGCCCGCCCACATCAAGGCCTCACTCCTGGGTCCCGAGATGACGCTGCCGATTGCCGGCGGCCGGCCCGTGCTCGGAACCTGGCAGGGCATCTATCTCGGCGAGCATCGCGACCACGGCGGCCAGCGCTCGGTGGTGGCCACGGCCTGGGGCGAAACCTAGCGGCCCTTCCACTCTGCGGGGCGCTTCTCGGCAAACGCCGTCGCGCCCTCGCGGGCGTCCTCGGAGGCCAGCACCGGGCCCGAGATCTCGGCCTGGCGATTGAAGAACTCGGCCTCCGGCCAGTCGACGGCCTCGGTCAGGATCCGCTTGCTCGCCGCCAGCGCCAGGGGTCCGTTCTGGGCGATCGTCGCGGCCAGCTCAAGAGCCGTGGCCAGCGCCTCTCCCGGTTCGGTCAGGCGGTTGACCAGCCCGAGCTCGGCCGCGCGCTCGGCGACAATCGGATCGCCGGTCAGAGCCAGCTCCATGGCGATGTTGCGCGGGAGCACCCGCGGCAGGCGCAGGAGCCCCCCGGCTGCGGCCACCAGCCCGCGCTTGACCTCGGGGATGCCAAGCCGGGCGCCCCGCGCGGCGACGATCAGGTCACAGGCCAGCGCCACCTCCAGGCCGCCAGCGACGGCAAAACCCTCCACCGCAGCGATCAGTGGCTTGGCCGCCGAGCGCTGGGCGATGCCGGCAAACCCGCGCCCGGGCACGTGCGGAGACTCTCCGGCCACGAACGCCTTCAGGTCCATGCCAGCGCAGAAGCCCTTGCCGGCGCCGGTGATGACCCCGATCGACAGCGCGTCATCGGCATCGAGGGTGTCCAGGCCGGCGGCCAGGCCCGCGGCCAGCGCAGCGTTGACGGCATTGCGCTGGTCGGGCCGGTTCAGAGTCATGACCAGGATCCGGTCCCGGCGCTCGATCAGAACGGCGTCCTCGCTCATGCCGCGAACAGCTTCAACTCGGGCTCGCGCTCGCCGCGCAGGACGGCCAGGTCGACCTCCACGCACTCGATCCCGCGGGCCACGGCCAGCACTCGGGCCTGCGGCTTGATCAGCTGGGCAGCGAGCACTCCGCGGCAGTCCGCGAAGGCCGGATCGAGCTTGATCCGCTCGAGGTACCGCGTCAGCTGCTCGACGGCGTCGATCCCGGCGATCCGCTTGATCTCGACCGCCACCCAGCCGACCCCATCCTCGTCCTTGCACATCAGGTCCACGGGCCCGATGTCCGTCGGCCACTCGCGGCGGACCAGGGTCAGGCCCTCCCCGCACCAATGCGGCTGCTCGGCCAGCAGCTCCTGCAGGTGGGCTTCGACGCCGTCTTTGGCCAGGGCGACGTCGGCTTCCGGGGAACCCATCTCGTGCGTCACGTCCGAGAGCACGTCGGCGAGCTCGATCTCGAGCCGCTCCTCAGACGCGCCCGAGCCCTTGCGGACGATCAGCGTCTGGCCCTCCTCCTCGACGATCGTCGGTGGCGTCATCCAGTTCAGCGGCTTCACGCTCTGGCTGCCGTGGTCGGAGAAGACCATGAACGTCCCGTCGGCCTTGAACATGAGCAGGCGGGTGGCCTCCCCGAGGTGGGTGCTCAGGCGGCCCGAGTAGTTGACCGAGCAGCGGGCGACGATCAGACGCATGGCGCGACAGCGTAATGACGCCACCGGCGGGCGCCACGGTCCTAGACTCAGATCATCGTGCGCAGCCAGCTCAGACCCCTGTTCGATCGCATCGTGATCAAGGAACTGGACCCCGATCGGGTCCGCCGCTCGGGCCTACTGGTCCCGCCGGGCTCAGACGAGCCGCCGCCGCAGCAGGGCATCGTGCTCGCCGTCGGCCCCGGTCTGGACTGGTGGGATCACGTCGGCGTGCGGATGCCGGTCAAGGTCGGCGACCACGTGGTCTTCCCGGCCTCGGCGGGCGCATGGGTCGAGGTCGAGGAGGAACGCCTGCTCGTCTGCCGCGTGGGCGAGCTGCTCGGCGTGCTCGAGCAGGCCAGCCAGTGCCCGGCCTGCGGGGGTCGCCCCCTGGCCGCCAATGAGTCCTGCCCCGTGTGCGGGCGCGAGGGCTCGGTCGCGTCCCCCTGACGATCGGTCGGCGGGGGGTTGAGGGCCGGTCGTGCCCCCTGAGGACCGGTCGGCGGGTGTTGCGGGCCGGTCGCCTCCCGTGACGCGGGTGCTGGCCTGACTTGGAGTGATTTGGCGTTCACTACTAACGCGAAATGACTCCA
>DASXHG010000185.1:0-2464 GCA_036488625.1 Solirubrobacteraceae bacterium
GCGCCCTCCAGCGCCGAATCACCGGCCTGCCCGAGCGGCATCGAATACACCGCGATAGCGACGATGATGGCCACGGCGAGCGTGATCAGCGAGGCCCAGTGCGCCTTCATGCGCACCACGCCGAGCAGCACGAACAAAACCAGCAGGGGCAGGATCGCGAAGACCGACGTCCACCCGAGTGAGTGGGACACGGGGTCCAGGACTTGCTTGTACATAGCCGCCTCCCTCAAGGCCGTTTCAGCGCTCAAGAAACTCGAAACGCTTAGCTAAAGCCTGGGTTACCCACCACAAAAGTGATCCAAGCGGGTGGAGAGGCGGTTGCTAGGGTAAGCGCCGATGGCCACCGCCCCTTCAGAGCCGCTGCCTCAGCGCCTAGCGGCAATCCGCGAGCAGCTCAAGCTGCTGGCGGATTATCTTTGACCCGGCTGCTCTAGCCGAGCGCTCGTCTGCGCTCGAAGACGAGATGGGAGCGGCCGGCTTCTGGGATGACCAGGAGCGGGCGGCGGCGGTGACCGCCGAGCACGCGCGCACGACGCGCAAGCTGAGCACGTTCCGAGCGCTCGAGTCTGAGGTCGAGGATCTCGAGCCGCTGGCCGAGCTCGCCGAGGAGGACCCCGAGATCGCCGGCGAGCTCGAAACGCAGGTCCGTGACGTGCAGGAGCGGCTCGAGACCCTCGAGGAGGAGCGCCTGTTCTCCGGTCCCTACGACTCGGGCGATGCCCTGGTCACGGTCAACGCCGGTGCCGGCGGCACAGATGCCCAGGACTGGGCCGAAATGGTCTTGAGGATGGAGATGCGCTGGGCCGAGAAGCGTGGCTTTGGCGTCGAGTTGCTCGAGGTCTCACCGGGGGAGGAGGCGGGCATCAAGTCGGGCACGTTCCGCGTCCGGGGCGAGAATGCCTACGGGCTTTACGGCAGCGAGAAGGGTGTGCACCGCCTGGTGCGTTTGTCACCGTTTGACTCCGCCAATCGCCGACAGACCAGCTTCGCGGGTGTCGAGGTCTCGCCGGTCGTGGAAGAAGCCTCCGAGGTGCAGATCGACGACGACGACCTTCAGATCGATACCTACCGTGCGAGTGGCGCCGGTGGCCAGCACGTCAACAAGACCGACTCCGCGGTCCGCATCACGCACAAGCCGACCGGAATCGTCGTCCAGTGCCAGAACGAGCGCTCGCAGTCCTCGAACAAGGCCGAGGCGATGGCCATGCTGCGCTCCAAACTCGTCGAGCTCGAGGAACGCAAGCGGCGTGAGGAGATCGCCCGCGAGCGGGGCGAGGCCCAGGACGTCAACTTCGGGTCACAGATCCGGTCCTATGTTCTGCACCCGTACACGATGGTCAAGGACCATCGCACCGACTATGAAATGGGAGATGCCAACCGCGTGCTTGATGGAGATCTGGACGGCTTCGTCCGTGCCTACCTGTTGAAGTCAGCTCGATGAGCAGCCGGACGACTCCGGCCATCGACGATTCGGGCGAGCCTGAGGAGCGCGCCTCCGTCGCGGCAGGCGACGACTCTGACGCCGGGGCTCGCCAGACGACCCGGGAGCTGCCGACCGCCCCCTACCTGGACGCGATCGTCTCCTACGGCTTTCGCGGCTCGGTCCGCTTTCACGTGCCTGGCCACAAGGGTGGACCCGGAGCCGATCCCGGCTTGCGCAGCGCCATGGGGGAGCGCGCTCTGGCGCTCGACATCTGCCAGGACATCGAGGGCATCGATGTCGGCCCTTCACCGACGCCGTACGAGCGGGCTGAGCAATTGGCCGCCGCGGCGTACGGCGCGGACCAGACGTGGTTTCTGACCAACGGGGCCTCGCAGGGCAACCACGCGTTGTGCCTGGCCCTCGCCGGTCCCGGTAAGCAGGTCCTCGTGCAGCGCAACTCGCACGCCAGCGTGGTCGACGGACTCGTGCTGAGCGGCGGGATGGCCAACTTCGTGGCCCCCGAGTACGACGAGGAGCTAGGGATGGCCCACGGGGTCACCGCCGAAGCGCTCGAGGCGGCGTTGGTTCGCTCACCCGCCGTCAGCCACGTGTTCATCGTTTCCCCGACCTATTACGGGATGGCGGCCGACATTCGCGGCTGCGCCGAGGTGGCGCACACCGCCGGCGCCAGCCTGGTCGTCGATTGTGCCTGGGGGTCGCACTTCGGCTTTCATCCCCGCCTGCCCGAGTCCGCGCTTGCCCTCGGCGCCGACGCCGTTCTCACCTCGACCCACAAGATCGTCGGGAGTCTCACCCAGTCGGCGATGCTGCACGTCGCCGCCGACGGGTTGATCGACCCCGACGAGGTCGCGCGGTGCGTGCGGATCATGCGCTCGACGAGCCCCAATTCGCTGCTGCTGGCTTCGCTGGACAGCGCGCGGCGCCAGCTCGCCGTCCACGGCGAGGCGCTGCTCGACCGGACGTTGGAGGCCTCCTTCCGGGCCCGCGAGGCGCTGGACCTGATCCCGGGCTGTTCGGTCG
>DASXHG010000190.1:0-2976 GCA_036488625.1 Solirubrobacteraceae bacterium
GGCGGTGAGCAGCGCTCGCTGGCCGATCTCGACCACAAGCCGTGGGCGACCGAGGACGGTGAGTCGTGGACGGCCGCCTTCCAGCTCGGCGCCCAGCTCGAGGAGGCATCTGAGCTCGAGCTCAACGTGGCCCCCGACATCACGGTGCCAATCGGTCCCGACGCGGCGACCCGGACCGGCGCCAGCAGCGGGAAGCCCAAATCCTCCCGCGGGCGCTCGAGCCCCGATGCCCGCGCTCCCCGGGTGCGCAGCAACCCGACGGGCCGTCCGACCATCTCCGACCGGTCACAGGAGATCGAGCGGCTACGCAACCGGCTCGCCGATCTCGAGGCCGCGCACGATCGCGAGCGCCGCCGCCGCGAACAGGCCGAGAGCCACCTCGAAGACGAGCGGACGGAAGCCCTGCGGCTGCGCTCCGAGGTCGGCCGGCTGGGCGCCGAGCTCGATCTGGCCGGCGCCGCCCGGACCGAGCTCGAGGCCGCGGCGGCCGAGCTCGAAACGACCCGCAACGAGGCCCGCTCCACCGGACAGGAGCTCGAGGTCACCCGCCACGAGGTCGACCAGACCGGCCGTCAGCTCAAGAAGGTCCGAGAGCACGCCCGCAACACTGGCCGGGCCCTCGAGACCGCTCGCAGCGAGACCCTCCAGCATGAGCGCCGCTTTCACGAGGCCCGGCGCCAGCTCGAGACGGCCGAGCGCGAGCGAGACGGGTTCAGCTTCGCCCTCGAGCAGGAGCAGGCCGAGACCGCGCGTCTGCGCCGGGAGCTAGCCGACGCCGAGGACGCCGTTCGCCGGCTCGCCGGCAGCCGCTCGGGCACCGTATCCCGGGCGCGTTCGATGTCCAGCGACTCCGACTCGACGGACCCGTCCGCTGAGGGCGGCGGAGAAACCTATTTCCCGGGCTCGGGTGTCAGCTCGACCGATCACCGGCTGGAGCCGATGTCACCGCGCTTGCGGGCTCTGAACAAGCTCGAGGGCTCGACCCCACCGTGGGCCGACCGCCCCCTGAACCCGTCGCTGCGCTCGCCCGGCAACTGGGCCGTTCGCGGTCTGGCCGTGGTCGTGGTCCTGATCGTGCTGGCGGCGGTCGTCGTGCTGATCAACTCGACCGTCGGCTGAGCGTCCGCCGCCACGGTCGGCGTCGGCGGCCGGCGTCCTGCGCCGGCGTCAGGCGGCGATCCGGCTGATCGCCGTAAGCGCCGCCGTGTCCTCGGCCGCACCGCCGCGCCCGCCCCCTCGTGAGGCGAGCTCGAGGTCAGCGATCTCCATGATCGCCTGCCGGAGGCGGTCGACTCCGCTGCGCTGGGCGTCGGCGATCAGCCGATCCGCGGCTCGCGAGGGCATCCGCAGGCGTCGCTTGATCTGAGACGCCGGCTCACCGCCGTCGAGCGCGGCCGCCACCTCGTGCGCGATCCGCACCCGCTGGGAGATCCAGTACAGGAGTCCCGGCAGCCGTTCACCCTGCTCGCGCAGGGCAAGATAGGCGCGCACCGCCGACGCGCGGTCACCGGCTACGAGCGCGTCGGCCACCGCCCACGCCTTGCGCTCGGCCGATGGCGCCGTCAGAGCCTCGACCTCGGTCGCGTCCAGGCGGGCTCCGGGTTCGGCGCCCAGCGACAGCTTCTCGAGTTCGCGCAGCAACCGCTGCTGGCGCTCGCCGACGTGATGAATGAGCGCGCGGGCGCCATCGGGCTCGAGCTCGACGCCGAGCTCGCGGGCTCGCTGCAGCACCCACTTGGGCAGCTCCCAGGGCTTGACACTCGACTCGACGTTGATGTCGCCGTCGGCGCGCACGATCAGCTTGTGCAGCCGGTCGGGAGCCTTGTTGCGCGAGTCATCGCGAGCGAAGAAGGAAATGGTCGTCTCGGAGTCGGGGCCGAGACCGTCCAGCGCCGCGTCGAGCGCGTCGAGGTCCTTGTCCTTCCACCGCTCGGCTCCGTCGACGATCAGAAATCGCCGACCCAGGGCCAGCGTCATCGCGTCCAGCGCCGCGGCCACGTTGTCGGGCGTCGCCGCCTCGTCCTCGAACAGCTCGAGGCCCTCGGCGCCGCTGATCGCCTCGGCCAGCGAGCGCAACCGGGCCCGGCGCTCGGCGATCCGCCCGTGATCATCGCCGTGGATCAGGTAGGCAGTCTTGAACTTCGGCACGAGCCGAGTCTAGTCTCGAGAGTCGACGCCAGCCGGTGCCGCGGAGGCCCGCTCGAGCGCCATGGTCACGGCCAGATCGGGACTGGCGGCGAGCTCGATCCCGGGGATCGTCCACGTGTCATAGCCGATTACGGGCACGCCGGTGGCCAAGGCCAGGGCGACCTCCGAGAGCGTCCCGTACGCGCCGCCAACGGCCAGCACGACGTCGGCCGCGCGCACGATCAGGCCGTTGCGCAGCTCGCCGAGACCGGTGGGAAGGGCGATCCCGACCCACTCATTGGCCGCCGCGCGATCGGTGCCGGGGAGGATCCCGACCACGGTGCCGCCCGCCTGCGCCGCACCCTTGGAGGCCGCGGCCATGATCCCGCTGCCGCCTCCGTTGATGACGATCGCCCCGGCGAGGGCGAGCTGGGATCCGATCGTCTCCGCGGCTTGCGCCTGGGCGGCCGTGGGTCGACTGGCCCCGACCACGGCCACATACGGGGGTGAGGCAGCGCCGTCGCGGGCGGTGGGGTCCGCGCCGGGGGCAGCGGTGGGGTCCGCGCCGGGGGCGGGGCCCGGGTCGGCCATCAGGCCAGGACTACGTTGACCAGCTTGTCGGGGACGACGATCACCTTGGCCACCTGGTGACCATCGACATGAGTCCTGACACCCTTGGAGTCCAGGGCCAGGCGCTCGAGCTCGGCCCGATCGGAGCCCGTGTTCGCGGTCACGCGGTCGCGCAGCTTGCCGTTGACCATGCAGACCAGCTCAAAGGTGTCGGCGCGCAGGAACTCGGGGTCGGCGTGCGGCCACGGTTCCTCCCACACCCGGCCGCCGGTCAGCTGT
>DASXHG010000270.1:0-1790 GCA_036488625.1 Solirubrobacteraceae bacterium
GGGCCGGCCGTTGGCGAGGATTACACCGTCGCTGCAATGGGCCTCGACGGCTCCGTCGCCGAACTGCTCTTCGTAGAGACGTGCGTACAGGCCCCCCTCGGCGAGCAACTCGTCGTGGGTTCCGCGCTCGACGATCGTTCCGGAATCGATGGCGAAGATCACATCGGCGTTGCGGATCGTCGATAGCCGGTGGGCGATCGCGATCGTGGTGCGGCGCTGCATCAGCGCCTCCAGTGCGCGTTGCACGACGCGCTCGCTCTCCGTGTCCAGTGCCGAGGTGGCCTCATCGAGGATCAGGATCGGCGGATCCTCCAGGATCACACGGGCGATCGCCAGCCGCTGGCGCTCGCCACCCGAGAAGCGATAGCCGCGTTCCCCGACCACCGTCTCGTATCCGTCCTCGAGGGCCATGATGCGGTCGTGAATGAAGGCGGCCTTCGCCGCGGCCACAACCTCCTCGGCAGTCGCGCCCGGGCGCCCGTAGCTGATGTTCTCGCGGACGGTGCCGCCGAACAGGTAGCTCTCCTGGGTCACGACGCCGACCGCGGCCGCGATCGTCGCCGAGGTCAACCCGCGCACGTCGTGGCCGTCGATCTTGACGGCCCCGCGCTCGACGTCGTAGAGCCGCGGAACCAGGTAGGAGATTGTCGTCTTGCCCGCCCCGGATGGCCCGACCAGCGCCGCGAGCTGCCCCGGCTCGACGAGCATCGACACGTCCCGCAGCGCCTCTTCCGGCGCCGGCGGCCCACCGTCCTCGCCACCTCCATACCGGAACCACACCTGCTCCAGCGCCACTCCTCCCCGGATCTCGGTCGGGGCCAGGCTGAGTGCATCCTCGCGATCGGTGATACGGGGACGGAGGTCGATCAGCTCAAAGATCCGGGCGAACAGCGCCAGCGACGACTGGACGTCGACCGAGACCTGGAGCAGCTGGTTGATCGGGATCAGCAGCCGGCTCTGCAGAGTCGTGAACGCCACCAGCGTCCCCGCCGACAGGTCGCCGTGCGTGCCCTGTAGTCCGGCGACCAGATACACGAGCGCGGGGCTGATCCCAAAGAACGCCTGGGTGACGGCGAAGAACGAGCGCCCAACCATCGCCTGGCGGACCTGCAGCTGAGCCTGGTTTGCGTTCTCGACGCGGTAGCGGTCGACCTCGTGCGCCTGTCGCCCGAACACCTTTGCCAGCAGAATTCCCGACACCGACAGGGTCTCCTGAGTGATCGACCCCATAGACGCAAGCGAAGCCTGGGCTTCGCGCCGAGCCGTCCGCCGCGCGCGTCCGACTCGACGGCTGAACAGTACGAACACCGGCGTTACGGCCAGCGATATCGCCGTCAGCAGCGGCGAGAGCAGCAGCATCGCCACCACTGAGGAGACGAGCGTGACCACGTTGCTGACGACCGACGAGGCGGTCGACGTGATCGTCGTCTGCACGCCGCCGACGTCGTTGGCCAGCCGGGACTGAACCTCGCCGCTGCGGGTCGCCGTGTAGAACGCCAGCGACAGCTCCTCGAGGTGCGCGAACAGCCGGTCGCGCAGCTCCTGCAGCACCCGGTTGCCGACGACCTCGGTCAGATACACCTGGACGATGTTCAGGACCCCGTTGACGATCGGGATCGCGATCAGCGCCGCCACCAACGGGTACAGCGCGCCGAGATCGGGGCCACCGCGAACGAACAGCCCCTTGTCGAACACCTGGCGCACGAGCAGTGCGCTGATCACGCTCAACGCCGACGTGATCAGGATCGTGACGGCGATCAGCGCCAGCGCACCGCGATGGGGGCGAAACA
>DASXHG010000310.1:0-2133 GCA_036488625.1 Solirubrobacteraceae bacterium
AGAGACTGCACAGCCCGGGGGACATCGACAGCGCGGATGACGCAGGAGATCTTGATCGGCGAGGTGGAGATCATCTCGATGTTGATCTCCTCCTCCGCCAGGGTCGCGAACACCTTGGCCGCCACGCCCGGATGGGAGCGCATGCCGGCCCCGACGATCGAGACCTTGCCCATCTCGTAGTCGGTGTCGATGTGACCGACGCCGAGCTGAGCCTGCACCGGCTCCAGGGCGTCCAGAGCGGCGCGCAGGTCGTCGGTGCCGATCGTGAACGAGACCTCGGCCTCGCGGCCCTCCTCGCGGGGCTCATTCTGGATGATCGTGTCGACATTGCAGTTGGCCTCGGCCAGTGCCGTGAAGATCGACGCCGCGGCGCCCGGCCGGTCCGGGACGCCGATCAAGGTGATCCGCGCCTCGTCGGTCGAATGGGTGACGGCGGTGATGAGCGGGTGTTCCATGCTCTCGTCCTCTCCGAGCACAAAGGTACCGGGACCGGGATCGAAGCTGGAGCGGCAGTGAATGCGAACGCCGTGGGTCCGGGCGTACTCGACCGCGCGCAGCTGCAGGACCTTGGCTCCGGAGGCGGCCATCTCGAGCATCTCCTCGAAGCTGACCTGGGGCAGTTTGCGCGCGTTGGGCACGATCCGGGGGTCGGCGCTGAATACGCCGGCCACGTCGGTGTAGATCTCGCACACCTCGGCGTCCAGCGCGGCGGCGACGGCAACGGCGGTCGTGTCAGAACCCCCCCGACCGAGCGTGGTCACGTCGCGACTGGTCGAGACGCCCTGAAAGCCGGCCACGAGCACGATCAGGTCCTCATCGAGCGCATCGGCGATGCGGTTGGCGCGCACGTCAAGGATGCGGGCCTTCGTGTGCGACGTGTCGGTGACGATCCCGGCCTGGGAACCGGTCAGCGAGATCGCCCGGTGGCCGAGGTCGTTGATGGCCATCGCGCACAGGGCACACGAGATCCGCTCGCCCGTGGACAGGAGCATGTCCATCTCGCGCGGGTCCGGAGAGGGCGAGACCTCCTGCGCCATCAGGATCAGCTCGTCGGTCGTCTGGCCGCGCGCCGAGAGCACGGCCACGACACGCTTGCCGGATTCGCGCTGGGCGACGATCCGGCGAGCGGCGCGCTGAATCCTCTCGGCGTCGGCGACGGAGGTGCCACCGAACTTCATCACCACGGTCTCACGCATAGCGCCCACTCGGCGTCCAGCCTCGTTGGATTGGGCGCTGCGTGAGTCGTCCGGCTGCATAGCGCCCACTCGGCGTCCAGCCTCGTTGGATTGGGCGCTGCGTGAGTCGTCCGGCTGACACGGCGGCGAAGGTTATGAGTTCAGAGCGCCCGGCGACCGGCCAGGGCCCGGCCCAGCGTCAGCTCGTCTGCGTACTCGAGGTCCGCACCGACGGGCAGGCCGCTGGCCAGCCGGGTCACGGACAGCTCGGGCAGTCGCTGGCGCAGCCCGTCGGCAATGTGCAGCGCCGTCGCCTCTCCGGTCGTGGTCGGGTTGGTGGCGATCACCACCTCGCGCACGTGGTCAGCCTCGACCCGAGCGTAAAGCTCGGTGATCTTCAGGTCCTCGGGATCGACGCCGTCGATGGGCGACAGGGCGCCGCCAAGCACGTGATAGCGGCCCCCGAACTCGTGCGTGCGCTCGATCGAGATCACGTCGGAGGGCTCCTCGACCACGCAGATCAGCTCCGGGTCACGGCGTTCATCGGTGCAGATTCGGCACCGCGGCCCGTCGGCGAGGTTGAAGCACACCTCACACAGCCCGATGCGAAGCTTCATCTCCTTGATGGCCTCGGCCAGCGCGGCGGCCTCCTCATCGCTGGCCCGGAGCAGGTGGAAGGTGAGACGCTGCGCCGTGCGGCCGCCGACACCGGGCAACTTGGAGAGCTCGGTGATGAGCCGCTGGACGGGAGGTGCGTACACGGGAGGAGGGGTCGGGTCGGGACTAGGCCGCGGGGGCCGGCCTACATACCGGGCAGGCCAAGCCCGCCGCCGAGGCCGCCGGTGATTCCGCTCATCTTCGACGCGGCCAGGTCCTGGGCCGAGCGCAGCCCCTGGTTGACGGCGGCCAGGACCATGTCCTGGAGCAGCTCGACGTCGTCGGGGTCGACGGCCTGGGG
>DASXHG010000349.1:0-2931 GCA_036488625.1 Solirubrobacteraceae bacterium
TGCTTAGAATGGAACCGATCGGGCTGGCCGAGACCTTGTAGTAGTCGTCGGTACACCCATTCACATCGCACCCAGTCGTATGGCCCCGTTGTCCGTTGATGCCCCGCGCCAGGAGACCGAGTCCCACGGTCGCACCACGCCAGGCACCGCGCCCGCACGCGTCGTGGTGAGCGCCACGTTCACCGCCGAGCCGCTGCAGGCCCCGCTAGAGCTGTGGCTGCGCGAGCTTGGGTTGGGGTACGAGGTCGAATTCGCGCCGTTCAATCAGATATTTCAGTCGCTCCTCGACCCGGCGGGTGCGTTCGCACGCAATGCGAGCGGCGTCAACGTCCTGCTCTTCCGCTGGCAGGACTTCGGGTCGGCCGCTCAGATTGAAGCCGCGGCGGGCGAGCTTTCCCGGGCGATCGAGTCGGCGGCCCCTTCGCTGCGCGCTCCCCTGCTCGTCGTTCCCTGCGCGCCGTCGCCCGAGTTCTCGAGTGATCCCGGCAACGCCGCATTGAGCAGGCGGCTCGAGTCGGAGCTGGCCGGACGCCTCCGGAGCCAGAGCGGCGTCACGCTGCTAGGCAATGATCTCGCGCAGCGTTGGTATCCGGTCAGCGACTACTACGACGCCAGCGGGGAGCGGCTCGGCCAGATTCCGTACACCGCCCATTACTTCGCCGCCCTCGCCTCACTGATCGCGCGACGCACCGATGCGCTGCGCCGCCCGCCATTCAAGGTGATCGTGCTCGACTGCGACAACACTCTCTGGCGCGGTGTCGTCGGCGAGGACGGTCCGGCCGGGGTGGCGATCACGCCGGCCTTCCAGGCGCTCCAAAGGTTCGTGGTGGCCCAGCACGACGCCGGCATGCTGCTCGCCCTCTGCAGCAAGAACAACGAAGAGGACGTCGACGAGCTGTTTCGCGTTCAGCCGGACATGCCCCTTAAGCCCGAGCACATCGTCGCGCGCCGAGTCAACTGGGACGCCAAGTCGATGAATCTCCGCTCCCTGGCGGCGGAGCTCGACCTCGGCATCGACAGCTTCATCTTCATCGATGACAACCGGAAGGAGTGCGCCGAGATCGAGGAGCAGTGCCCCGAGGTCCTCACTCTGCTGCTGCCGGAGGTGGAAGAGGAGATTCCGCGGTTTCTCGAGCACGTCTGGGCGTTCGACCACTGGGGCACCACCGCCGACGATCGCAACCGCACCCGCGTGTACGCTCAAAAGCTCGAGCGCGCGAAGGTGGAGCGTCAGGCCAGCACCCTCGCGGACTTCATCGCCAGCCTGGAGCTCCGGATCGACGCACAGCCCGCCAGGCCGGACCAGCTGCCGCGGGTGTCGCAGCTTACCCAACGCACCAACCAGTTCAACTGCACGACCATCCGCCGGAGCGAGGCGGAGATTCAACGATTGCTGAGCGAAGGGTTCCAGTGCCTCACGGTCTCGGTCTCCGATCGTTTCGGCGACTATGGGCTCGTCGGCGCGGTGCTCTACGAAACCCAGCCCGATGCGCTCGTCGTCGACTCGTTCATGCTGAGCTGCCGTGCGCTTGGGCGTGGGGTGGAACACGCGATCCTTCAGCGGCTGGGCGAGCTGGCCGAGCAGTCCGGTCTGGCGCGCGTCGACGTGCGGTTCGCGCCGACGCCGAAGAATGCGCCCGCCCGCACCTTCCTCGAAGGGGTCGGTCTGCCGTTTCGCGATGCTGCGCCGGACGGGACTGTCTTTCGCTTTCCGGTGCGCGAGGCAAAGGTGGTGTCGTATCAGCCCGACGCTGCTGTCGCACCAGCGCCTGAGGACGAGGGGAAAGGAAAAGGAAGGTCATCCGCCAGTGCGGCCGTGCGCCGCGCACCGTACGCGCGAATCGCCATGGAGCTACGGGACCCGGCCGTCGTTGCCGCGCGGGCGCTCGTGCAGCATCGCGCACCCCGCATCGTTGCTCCAGAGGACGCGCCGCAGACGGGCCTCGAGCGCGAGCTCGCCGAGCTTTGGGCGGAGATGCTGGGCGTGCAACAGGTCGGAGTCCGTGATGACTTCTTCGATCTTGGGGGAACGTCGCTGCTGGCCGTTCAGCTCCTCTCGCGCATCATCGACCGGTACGCCAACGAGAACCTGACCCTCAGCAGCGTCCTCGATGCACCGACGGTCGACCAGTTCGCCCGACTGCTCGAGGCTGGTGGCTCACTGGAGTACCGCTCGCTGGTCCCGATGCGCACCAACGGCTCCCGGCCGCCGTTCTATTGCGTCCATGGCGCCGGCGGCAACGTGCTCAGTCTACGCGACCTCGCGATGGCGATGCCGGCGGATCAGCCGTTCTACTGTCTCCAGGCGCGGGGACTCGACGGAAAGTCCGAGCCGTTCGAGACGGTCGAAGAGACGGCCGCGTACTACCTGACGGAGATTCGCGCGCTGCAGCCGCATGGCCCGTACTACCTGGGCGGTGGCTGTTACGGTGGGCTCGTCGCCTTCGAGATGGCCCGTCAGCTTCGCGAACGGGGCGAGACGATTGGACTGCTCGCGCTCATCGACACCTACAATCACGCCTACGGCAGCATGCTGCCCAAGACGAAGCTCGTATTCTACAACGCTCGCTTCGTCGTGCGGCGCGTGGCTCACCACCTTCGCCGTTTCAGCGGGTTGAAGTCGGGAGAACGCCTGGCTTACTTTCGCGGGAGAGTTGGGGGTCTGGCGCGGCACCTCTCGAGCTTCGCTGCACTGGCCACCGGTCGGTCGCGCACACAGGTCGTCGGCGATCCGCCACCCGGGATCCCGGGCGAGCAGTCGCACCATGGGAGCTTCCATCGCACGCTGGCCCGTGTCGTCGACGCGAACCTCGCGGCGCAGCGCCGGTTCGTCCCCCAGGCGTTGGACGGAGCCCTCGTCGTATTCCGAGCCAGCGACCCATTCGTCGAGCCGTACGCGGACAGGTATCTCGGCTGGGCTCCGCTCGCGAA
>DASXHG010000401.1:0-4672 GCA_036488625.1 Solirubrobacteraceae bacterium
GCTTAGGATGACCTCATGAACGATCGGACTCCACGGGTTTGCATCATCGGCGCCGGCGTCAGCGGGCTGTGCGCGGCCAAGGCATTGGGGGACTGGGGGGTCTCCTACCAGTGCTTCGAGGCCAGTGACGATGTGGGCGGCAACTGGTATTTCCGCAACCCGAACGGGCGCTCCTCGGCGTACCGGTCGTTGCACATCGACACCTCGAAGACGGCGATCAGCTTCAACGACTTTCCGCTCGACGATCGCTATCCGGACTTCCCCCACCACACCGAGATTCGCCGCTTCCTGGTCGAGTTCACAGAGCGCTTCGGGCTGCGCGACCACATCCGCTTTCAGACCGAGGTCGAGCACGCAGAACCGGGCCCCGACGGTGGCTGGCTGATTCGCACCGGCGATGGCGAGACGCATGAGTTCGAGTCCCTGCTGGTCTGCAACGGCCACCACTGGGACCCGCTTCTGCCCGAATTCCCGGGCACGTTCGCGGGGGAAACACTTCACTCTCACCACTACATCGATCCCACCGAGCCGCTGGACCTGCGCGACAAGCGGGTCGTGGTGGTCGGGATCGGCAACAGCGGCGTCGACATCGTCTCTGAGTTGTCGCGCAAGGGGGTGTCCGAGAAGGTGTTTCTGTCGACCCGGAGCGGCGCCTGGGTGATGCCCAAGTACGCGTTCGGCCGCCCCGTCGACCAGGTGTTCAAGACCAACCCGCGGCTGCCGCTCGGCCTGCAGCGACGGATGGCGCAGGTGCTGCCGCGGATCGTGTCGGGCAAGATGGAGAGCTTCGGACTGCCCACGCCCAACCACCGCTTCCTCGAGGCCCATCCGACCGTCTCCAGCGAGCTGCTGCTGCGCCTCGGCTCCGGTGACGCGGTGGCCAAACCCGACATCGCCGCACTCGAGGGCGACAGCGTCCGCTTCGCCGACGGCAGTGTCGAGCAGGCGGACGCGATCGTTTACGCGACCGGGTACCGGATCACGTTCCCGTTCTTTGACCCGGACTTCATCTCCGCGCCCGGGAACGACCTGCCCCTGTACAAGCGGATGTTCAAGCCCGGGGTGGAGAACCTGGCCTTCATCGGGTTCGCCCAGGCGCTCCCCACGATCTTCCCGGTCGTCGAGGCCCAGGCCAAACTCGCCGCGCGCTGGCTGGCCGGAGATTGGGCGCCGCCGAGCCCGACCGAGATGGAGGCCGAGATCCGCGCCGACCACCGGCGCCACGGCGCCTGGACGGATCGCCCGCGCCACAAGATGGAGCTCGACTGCTACGTCTACGAGTACGACCTGAACAAGCGCGTGCTGCCCCAGGGGCGCGAGCGCGCGCGGGCCCAGGCCGCGGCGAGACCTCCGGCCCGGGCGCCGGCCGCGGTCTAGCGGGTCAGGCCCGAGCGAGCTTCTTGCCCGGGTTCAGCAGCCCCTTGGGGTCGAACAGCGCCTTGATCTGCTCGTGCAGATCGAGCGCCGCCGGTGACCACTGACGCTCGAGCGCGCCGCTCTTGACCAGACCCAATCCGTGCTCGCCCGATACCGATCCCCCGAGCTGACTGGCGAGGGCGAACAGCTCCTGGGCGGCGTGCTCGGCCCGCTCGAGCTCGTCGGGGTCGGACCGGTCGATCATGAACGTGGAGTGCAGGTTGCCGTCGCCGGCGTGGCCCCAGCTGCACGCGGGGAGGTTGTGGCGGGCGCCGATCGCCTGGGTGGCGGTGACCGCCTCGACCAGCCGCTCGACGGGCACGACGATGTCCTCGGACAGCTTGCCGCCCCGCGCGGCGGTGACCGCGGTCGAGACGGCGGCTCGCCAGCGCCACAGCTCGCGGATCTCGACCGGATCTGTCGGAGCGTGGAGGGCGTTGGCCTCGTCCGACAGGGCCTCGACCAGCTCGCCGCGAACCCGTTGCGCCTCCGGGCGGGAGCCGTCGGCCTCGGCGATCAGCGCGAACGTCGCCTCCACCGGCATCTCGCCGGGGAACCCGCCGCGGGCGGCGCTCAGCGCCCCCGCGTCGAGGAACTCGAGCGCGGCGGGCACGACGCCTGAGCCGAGGACTGCCTCCAGCGCCCGGCCGCCGGCTTCGACGCTGGGGTAGAAGGCCATGACCGGGAGCGCGACCTCGGGGGCCGGGATCAGCTTCAGCCAGGCGGCGGTGATCACGCCGAGCGTGCCCTCGGAGCCGATCAGCAGCGCCCGCAGGTCGTAGCCGGCCACGTCCTTGCGGATCGGCCCGCCGACCGTGATCAACTCGCCGGGTGCCACCACGACCTCGAGTCCGGTCACCCACGACCCCGTGACGCCGTACTTGAACGTGTGCGGGCCGCCGGCGTTGGTGGCGATGTTGCCGCCGATCTGAGACTGCTCGGCGGCGCCGGGATCGGGCGGGTAGTAGAGGCCGTTCTCGCGGGCCAGACGGTCGACGTCGGCGGTGGGGAGCCCAGCCTCGACATGCATGCGCCACAGCTCGGGGGTGAGCTCGCGGACGGCGCGCAGTCGCTCCAGGCTGAGCACGACACCGCCATCGACGGGCACCGCCCCGCCGGCAAAGCCGGTGCCGCCGCCGCGGGGGATCACGGGCACATCGTGCTCGTAACACCAGCCCAGAACCGCGGTCACATCGGCGGAACTCGACGGAAGCACGACGGCGTCGGCATATCCGGACATGGCGCGGCTCTCGGTGGCGTCAACGAGGTATTCCCTCGTGTCCCCGGGCCGGACCGCGTCAGCCCCGAGCAGGGCGCGCAGCTCGCGTTCGGCGCTGGCGGAAGTCTCGGCCACAGCGGCCGATGCTACGCGGAGTGCTGTATCCCGCTGGCCGCCGGATGGGCGTAATAGGCGGCCACCGCGCCCGAGATGATGAGCGTGACGTAGGGCGAGACGAAGGCCAGCGCGGTCGCTATGGCGTAGGGAACCAAGCCGATCACCGACCGCCTCAGCACCGCACGCCGAGCGGCCAGGTCCAGGTCGACGCCCAACAGCTCCGCGCGCCGGATCAGGATCGTGCGGTTGAGGATCGAGAAGGCCAGTGACATGAGCAGCAGAGAGCCTCCGTAGATCGCGGCGGCGGTCGACTGGCCCGACGGTTCGCGCAGGTAGGTGGCCATCAGGTCGGTGGCAAACGGAAGCACGCCGATGCTCATGAGCAGCAGCAGATTGAGGATCAGAATCACGTGATCGCTCTGCTGCAGACGATCGATCATCGCGTGATGATTGATCCAGATGATCCCGATGGTCACGAACGAGACCACGTAGGCGGCATAGGACGGCCACTGCTGGCCCAGCTCCCAGATCAGGCTGTGATGCGGCCTGGCCTTCGGATCGGGAACCCTGATCCCGAGGACGAGCAGGGTGATGGCCACCGCTATCACCCCGTCGGAGAACGACTCCATCCGGTTGGTGCGCACAGGCAGGGATTCGCCGGGAGAGCGGCGGATCCTGGCCGCTCGCCTCTCGAGCGGGTAAACGCAAAGGGCGAGCTCAGGCCACGTCGCGGGCCGGCTGCGCCGCGGGGGCGCGGAGCAGGGCCGAGCGGTAGCCGGCGGCCAGGCGCTCCATCGAGCGCTCCCACGTGCGCTCGCGGACCTGGGCCAGGGCGGTCTTGCGCAGACGCTCGGCGAGCAGCGGGGTGCGGACCAGGCGGATCAGCCGGTCGGCGAGCAGATGCGGATCGGCCGGGGCGAGCAGGCCGGTCTCGGCGTCGGTGATGAGCGAGCGGGGGCCGCCCTCGTTGACGGCGACCACGGGAAGGCCGCTGGCCTGGGCCTCGAGGATGACCTGACCGAAGGTGTCGGTCTGGCTGGCGAATAGGAACATGTCGGCGCTGGCGTAGGCGCGGGCCAGCTCCTGGCCGGAGAGCCAGCCGAGGAAGGTGGCGTGCTCGCCCAGCCGGGCTTGCAGTGCCTCGCTCTCGGGGCCGCCACCGGCCAGCACAAGGTGCAGCCGTGGGTCGCGCTCGTGGGCGTCGAGGAAAGCCTCGGCCAGCAGGTCGACACCCTTTTCCTTGGTCATGCGCCCGACGTAGAGCACGTTGATGTCACCGCCGAACAGCTCCGGATCCCGCAGTCCGGGGTCGAAGCGCTCGAGGTCGACGCCGCGATCCCAGCGGGAGATCAGACGCGGGTCGAGGCCCAGCGCGCGCAGGCGCTCGTCGGTCGCGGGGCTGGGCGAGAGAACGGCATCGCAGGCGCCGTAGAAGCCGCCCAGGGCGACGGCGGCCAGAGCCTCGATCTGGGCCTGTCCGGTGCGCAGTCCCGCGTAGGCGGCCAGCTCGGTGTGGTAGCTGCCGACCACCGGAAGCTCGAGCACGCGGGCCAGGAGCCAGGCCCCGATGCCCGCCGGTCCCGGCGAGCAGAGGTGGACGAGGTCGTAGCGGCCTTCGGCCAGGGCCTCGACGAGGGCGGGGATCGTCGGCACCCCGATCGGCAGACCCTTGTAGAAGGGGATGTCGACCTCGGCCACGGCGCTCAGGCGCCGATCGACGTCGGCGTCGGTGCCGATCACCTCGACCTCGTAGCCGGGTACGCCACGCTCGCGGATCTGCTGGATCGTGTGGGTCACGCCGTGCATGCCGCCGAGGCCGTCGGCGACGAGGGCGACTCGCGGGCGGTCACCGTCGTTGCGGCTCAGCTTGTGCTTTTCGCGACCCAGGAAGGCGGTGGCGGCGGCATACGGGATCGCGGG
>DASXHG010000405.1:0-5888 GCA_036488625.1 Solirubrobacteraceae bacterium
CTGCTCTGCCCGCCCGCGGAGAACCTGCTCGTCCAGCATCGAGAAGTCCTTGACCTCGGCCAGGATCTGGTCCGGAGCGTCGATCGGCCCCACCCGGTCGACGAGCACGTTGATGGCCCCACCGGCGGCGGCAAAGCGTTCCAGCTTGCCCTCGATCAGGATCAGGGGCTCGGTCCGCACGACCAGCCGGTGGCGCTCGTAGATCCGGGGCGGGACGATCAGGTTGATGGTCCCGTATTCGTCCTCGAGCAGGATGAAGACCACGCCGCCGGCCGTACCGGGCCGCTGCCGGGCCACGACGAGGCCGCCCACCCGGACGCGGCTGCCGTGCTCGAGCGTGCCCAGGTCAACACTGGTCACCGCCCCGGGGAGCCGGTCGCGCAGCAGGGCCAGCGGGTGGATGGCGGTGGTCAGGCCGGTGGAGCTGTAGTCGGCCAGCATGGACTCCCAGTCGCTGAGCTCGCGGAGCTTGGGCGGGGCGGGCAGATCCAGGGGCAGAGCGAGCTGGGTTCCTCCGGGCACGCGCCGGCCGGGGGACATCACCCCGAGCTGCCAGAGGGCAACCCGGCGCGCCGAGCCGATCACGCCGGCCCCGGCCGCGGCCAGCTCATCACAGGCCCCGGACCAGGCCAGCAGCTCCAGCGCCGAGGCGCTCGAGCCCGCCCGTGAGGCCAGGTCAGAGAGGTTGCGAAAGCGCCCAGCGCGCTCTCGGGCGGCGACCAGGGCCTGCATCTCCTCACCGCGCGCTCCCCGGACATAGGCCAACCCGATCCGCACCCGGCCCGGCGTGGCGTCCCCGCCCCGGGCGTCCGGGTCGGCCAGCTCCACATCGCACTCGACCTCGCTGTGGTTCACGTCCGGGGGCAGGACCTCGATGCCCCGCCGTTGCGCCTCGTGCACCAGCGCATCCGGGGGATAGAAGCCCATCGGCTGCTCGTTCAGCAGCGAGCACAGCAACTCCGGCGTGTAGTGCACCCGCAGCCAGGTGGACTGATAGGCCAGCAACCCGAACGCCGCCCCATGGGCCTTGGGAAAACCGAAGCCGGAGAAGCCCTTGACCATGGCGAACACGCGCTCGGCGGTCTCGGCGTCGACGCCGTGCTTGGCCTGGGCGCCCTGCACGAAACTCTCGTGATAGGCCTGGATCGCCGCGTCCGATCGCTTGCGGCTCATCGCCCGCCGCAATCCCTCGGCCTCACCGATGCCGAAGCCGGCAAAGGCGATCGCGACCTCGAGCACCTGGTCCTGGAAGATGATCGTGCCCAGCGTCTCTTTGAGCACCGGCTCCAGGGACGGATGCTCGTAGGGGACCTCGTAGTCGGGATCGACCCGCATCCGCTGGCGGCGCTCGATGTACGGGTTGACCGCCCCGCCCTGAATGGGGCCGGGCCGCACGATCGCCACCTGGATCGTGATGTCCTGCAGGGTCTCGGGCCGAGTCCGTCGCAGCGAGGCCATCTGGGCCCGGCTCTCGATCTGGAACACGCCGGTGGTGTCGGCGTTCTGGATGCATTCGTAGGTGGCCGGATCGTCATAGGGAATCTTTGAGAGATCGATCCGCTCCCTTCGGGTGCGCCAAATCATTTCCACGCAGCGCTCGACCGCCGACAGCATCCCCAGCCCCAGCAGGTCGATCTTCAGAAAGCCCGCGTCGGCGCAGGAGTCCTTGTCCCACTGGGAGATCTGGCGCCCCTCCATGGCGGCGGGCACGATCGGGCAGCAGTCGATCAGCGGCCGGGTGGCGATGATCATCCCGCCCGAATGCTGGGATAAATGGCGGGGCAGGCCATGGGCCTCGGTGGCCAGCCGGGCCAGCCACGCCCAGCGCCCGTTCAGCCCCCGGCGTCCGGTCGTCTCGATGTCCCGGCCCACCTCCCGGGCATCCCAGCCCTCGCTGCCGCGGGCCACCCGCTCGATTTCCCCCGGCGGCAGGCCGAGCACCTTGCCGAGCTCCCGAATGGCGCCCCGGGCGCGATAGGTGGGGAAGGCGGCGACCAGCGCCGAGCGCTCGCGGCCATAGCGCTCGTGCACGCGGGGAATCAGCTGCTCGCGAATGTCGCGGGGGAAGTCGAGATCGATGTCGGGCAGCGAGGTCAGCTCGTCATTGAGGAAGCGGCCGATCAGCAGCTCGTTGGCAATCGGGTCCACGTGCGAGAGCCCGGTCAGGTAACAGACGATCGAGGAGACGCTTGAGCCCCGCCCCCGCCCCGGCGGCAGCATTGACCGCGCGCTGTCGGGCCCGCGCACCTCGACGGCGACCTCGCGCGCGAGCTCGAGCATGTCGTGGTGCAGGAGGAAGAATCCAGCCAGGCCCAGCGAGTCGATGATCCGCATCTCCTCCTCGAGCCGAACCTGGGCACCTGCCACAGCGCCGGCCCCCTCGGGCCCGTAACGATCCCGGAGGCGGACGTCGCACAGCGCGGTCAGCTTGCGCATCGCCGCGTCATCCTCGGCCCCGGGGTAGCGGTAACCAAGATCGCTGCGCAGATCGAAGTTCAGGCTCTCGGCCAGGCGCGTGGTCTCGGCCACGGCTTCCGGGTACTCGGCAAAGCGGGCCGCCATGGCCTGCGGCGAAGCCAGCACGTGGCTGAAGTTCCCCCGCCGCTGAGGCTCTGAGCCGTCCAGCGTCATGTGAAGCCGCACGGCCACGAAGGCGTCCTGGAGTGGAGCCCGGGCCCGGATGTGCGCGTGGACATCGCCGGTAGCCACGCAGGCCACCCCCAGGCGCCGGGCCACCTCCTGCAGCCGCCGGTTGCGGGCTCGGTCGTCACGCAACAGCGGCCGCTGGAGTTCGACCCGGAACCGCTCGGTTCCGAAGGCGTCGCGCAGGCGGCGGAGCGTGGGCTCGTCATGCACTCCGTGCAGCGCGCAGCCGCTCAGACAGACCAGGCCCTCGGAGTGCTCGAGGACGGTCTGCAGGGGCGTGCGCGGATCGTCGGCCGGCGCCCCCGGCCGTCCGTCCCGCGTGTGGGCGTGCGCGCGGGTCAGGATCCGGCAGAGATTGGACCAGCCGCGGGCATCGGCAACGAGCAAGGTGATGTGGCGCCGCTCGCGCCTGCGGTCCGCTCGGCATCCCGCCTCGCCTGATCGAACCGCGCGCGAGTCATCCGGCTCCAAATCGAGCTCGGTCCCGTGGATCGCGTTGAGTCCCAGGGCCCGGGCGGCGACCGCGAACTCCATCGAGCCCGAGACCGTGTTGTGGTCGGTCAGCGCCAGCGTCCGGTGCCCGAGGTCCAGCGCCGACGCGACCAGCTCATCGGGCAGCGAGACGCCGTCCAGAAAGGAGAAGGCGGAGTGGCAGTGGAGCTCGGTATACATAGCGAACATATGTTCGCACGGTCCGAGGACGACCACCACCACCGGGCTCGGAAAACTTGCCCTTGACAAATTATTAGCGGCTGCTAATTTTCTAGGTAGTTAGTAGTCACTAATCACCTGGAGGATCTGATGACCACTTCTCGCCGGCGGGGTTGGACTCTCGCCATCGTCTCCATCGGGCTGTTCATGGTCGTGCTCGACAACCTCGTCGTGAGTGTCGCCCTACCCAGCATCCACCGGGACCTCGGGGCCTCGATCCAGGCGCTCGAATGGACGGTCAACGCCTACACGCTGTCCTACGCGGTCCTGCTGCTGACCGGGGCGGCCCTCGGTGACCGCTGGGGCCGCAAGCGCATGTTCATGATCGGGATCGCGCTCTTCACCGTCTCCTCGGCGGCCGCCGCACTGGCCCCGTCCACCGACCTTCTGATCGCTGCCCGAGCCCTGCAGGGAGTCGGAGCGGCGATCGCCACCCCCCTGACCCTGACGCTGCTCGCCGACGCCTTCCCGCCCGCCCAGCGCGGGCTCGCCCTCGGCGTGTGGTCGGGCATCAGCGGGATCGCCGTCGCGCTCGGCCCGCTGGTCGGCGGGGCCGTCGTCCAGGCCGCTTCGTGGCACTGGATCTTCTGGATCAACGTCCCCATCGGGGCGATCCTCGTCCCGCTGGCCGGCGCCCGGCTGAGCGAGAGCTACGGCCACAACTCACGGCTTGACCTCAACGGCCTGGCCGTGGGCTCGGCCGGGCTGTTCGGGCTCGTGTTCGGACTGGTCCGCGCGCAGTCGCTGGGCTGGACGGCGCCCGAGGTGATGATCTCGCTGGCCGCCGGCGCGCTGCTGGTCGCCGCCTTCATCGTCGTCGAGCGGCGTAGCGAGCAGCCGATGCTGCCCATGAGCTTCTTCAGCCACCGCGCCTTCGCCGTGACCAACGTCGTCTCGTTGGCCATGTACTTCGGGATGTTCGGCTCGATCTTCTTCTTGAGCCAGTTTCTGCAGAACGTACTCGGCAACACCCCGCTGCAGGCGGGCGTGAAGCTCCTCGTCTGGACCGGCGCGACGATGATCGTCGCACCGCTGGCCGGCTACTTCTCCGAGCGTTATGGAAGCCGGCCCTTCCTGGTCGCCGGTCTGGCCCTGCAGGCCCTCGCCCTGGGCTGGATGGCAGGACTCCTCAGCGTCAGCGAGAGCTACGCGAGCCTGATCGCGCCGTTCATCCTCGGCGGGGCGGGAATGGCCCTCGTGTTCGCCCCTTCGGCCAACGCCGTGCTCACGTCGGTCCGCACCGACCAGGCCGGCCAGGCTTCGGGCGCGACCAACGCGATCCGCGAGCTCGGCGGGGTGCTGGGGGTCTCGGTCCTGGCCACCGTGTTCACCGCCCGCGGCGGCTACAGCTCGCCCCAGGCGTTCGTCAACGGTCTCACGCCCGCCCTGTGGGTCGGCACGGCCGTGTTGGCCGTAGGTGCCCTGGTGGCGCTGGTGCTGCCGTTCAGCACTCGGGCCGACGCCGAGGCTCAGGCGCTCGCCGAGTCGCCGGCCGGTGCCGAGCCTGCCGGGGACGTGACCGGCATCCGCCACGGTGACCCGGCGCCCCAACCGACGGCGATCCCGGCCTGATCGGTCTCGATGAGGACTACGATCAACTCGGCCATGGCCCCCGATTCAGCGCCCGGTACCGAGAAGCCCCGCCGCCAACGCGTTCCCGCCGCACAACGTCGAGACGCACTGGTGGCGGCCGCCGTCCACGAGTTCGCCCACGGCGGGTTTCACGGCACTCCGGTGGACAGGATCGCCCGCCGCGTGGGCGTCGCCCAGCCCTACGTGTTCAGCCTGTTCGGGAGCAAGCGCGAGCTGTTTTTGGCCGCCGTCGAGCGGGGCTTTGAGGTCATTGCCCAGCGGCTGGCCGAGGGCGCGGCCGAGTTTGACCCGGCGGTTGCGCTCCCCGATACCGACGTGTTGACGGCAATGGGGAACGCCTACGTCAGGCTGCTGGAGGCAGACCGCGATTTCCTGATGCTCCAACTGCATTCCTACGCCGCCTGCGACGACGAGGTCATCCGCGATCGGGTCCGCGCTCTGTATGCCCAGCTGGTGGCTCGCGTGCAGGAAATCTCGGGCGCCGACCAGGAGCGGATCGATGACTTCTTCCGCTACGGGATGTGGCTGAACGTGGCCGCCGCGATGGGCGTCGAGGATCTGTCCGTCGGGTGCGAGTGGGTCCAGGCCGAGCTCGAGGCGACGGCCTGAGAGTCAACCGGGGCGGCGTTTCAGAAGAGCGCCGCTTGAGGGTCAGCGCGGACGGGCTTCGGGGTACCGCGGCAATCCGTCGTCGGGGATCTCCTCCCAGACGGCGGCGTAGGCCACGTACTGCCGGTGGCCAGGCCGGATTCCGGGGTCGGCGTCGAGGGCGCCGAAGCGGACGCCGACCTGTTCGAAGTCCCGGCCGGGGGCGCTGAACAGGGCCGAGCCGCAGGCACCGCAGAAGTACTTGTCCATTCCCGTCTCGGGATGCCAGGAGCGGAGCTGGTCCTCACCCTGCAGGATCCGGAAGGTCCCCGGCGCGGTCCGGGCGTTGG
>DASXHG010000425.1:0-3904 GCA_036488625.1 Solirubrobacteraceae bacterium
GGCACGATCACCGCACCATTGCAGATGTAGAAGTTCATGTAGCTGGCGGCGATCGTCTCACCGGCCACCTGCACGTAGGGCAGCCACGGCATCTCGGTGACCTCGATCCCGGCCGCCCGCAGCCGGGCCACGTTCTCGGTGCACCGGGCGAAGTTCGGGTTGTCCTCGGGCACCGTCTGGAGCAGCACGCGCCCCGGCGACATGAAGGATGCGATCAGGTCGACGTGCCCATCCGTGTCCCGGTCCTCGACGAGGCCGTCGCCGAGCCACACGAAGCTCTCGACGGCGAGTCGGGCGGTCAGCTCGGCCTCGATCTGCTCGCGCGTCAGCGAGGGGTTGCGATTGGGGTTGAGCAGGCACTGCTCGGTGGTCAGCAGCGTCCCCTCGCCGTCGAGCAGGATCGACCCTCCCTCCAGGATCAGGTTCGATTCGACGACGGGGTCGCCGAGGTCCCGCGCGATCAGGCCGCCCACAGCGGCGTCGCGATCCCAGGGCGGGAATTTCTCGCCCCAGGCGTTGAAGCCGAAGTGGTTGGCGAGGCGCCGGCCGTCATCGCCGTAGGTGTAGATCGGACCGCTGTCGCGCAGCCAGGAGTCGTCGAGCGGAAGTTCCACGATCTGTACGCCCTCGCCGCCCGCCGCGCGGGCCAGCCCGGCATCCTCGCCCGGGTTGGCGATCATCGTGACCGGTTCGAACGCGGCGACCGCATTGGCGACGGCGGCGTACTCGGAGCGAGCGCGCTCCATCTCGGCCTCCCACAGCTCGACTCGGCACGGCCACCCCATCAGGGTGCGCTCGTGAGGCTCCCATTCGGCTGGTGTGCGCACACGGCTGAGGGTACGACGTCCCCATCGGCCGCGCCGGTGCGTGAAGGCGGTCAGCGTTGTCCGCCCGGGCCCACGCCCACGCAGCCGGACTGGACGCGGTCCCTATTTCGGGGGCCGCCTCAACAGCACCCCCGCCGCGCCACCGCCACGCCGAACCGGCTCGGCGACGGCCTGGTAATGATCCTTGCCGAGCACCTGCAGCGCCGAGGCGACCCCGATCGTGGGCGCGATCATGATGTTCGGGTCCAGGGGCGAGGTGTCGGTGATCTTGAACGACTGCCCGAGGGCCTTTAGGCCCGTGGTGGTGGGCTCGTTGATGAAGGCCGGCTCGGCCTGCGTCGCGGACGAGTTGCGCTGTGACGCGCGCGGGGCCGCGAGCGCTGCGGGCAGGCTCTGATGCAGGTCGATCCGGTTCATGAGGATCTGGAGCACGGTGGTGATGATCGTCGCGCCCCCGGCGGCGCCCACGGCCATGAACGGCTTACCGTGACGCAGAACGATCGTCGGCGACATGCTCGACCGGGGCCGCTTGCCGGCGGCGGGGAGGTTCGGATCGGGCACGCCGGGCTGCAGGGGGACGAAGTCGAAGTCGGTGAGTTCGTTATTGAGCAGGAATCCTCGACCGGGGACGACGACGGCGTTTCCGCCCAGCTCCTCGATCGTGTTCGTGTAGGAGACGATGTCGCCCTGGCGGTCAGCGACCACGAAGTGGTTCGTGCTGGCCCCGTCGTGGGCCTGGGCGGCGCTGGTCGGTTGCTGCGGGGTGCAGCCGCCCGAGCCCGCGGACGGGTTGCCCGGGGCGACGGGGCTGGTCAGCGCGTGGTTGGGGTTGATCAGGCACGCGCGCTGGGTCCCGAAGGCCGGGGACAGCAACCCCGACAGCGGCACGTGCACGTAGGCCGGATCACCGATGTACCGGTTGCGATCGGCGTAGGCCAGACGCGAGGCCTCGAGGTAGTGGTGCAGCGCTTCGACGGGTGACTCGGCCGAGAGGTTGAAGTTGGACATGATGTTGAGCGCCTCACCAACCGTGCTCCCACCGCTCGACGACGGCGCCATCGAGTAGACGTCGTAGCCCCGGTAGTTGACATGCGTCGGCGGGCGGACGATCGCGCGGTACTTCTCGAGGTCGCTGAGCTGCATCAGGCCGGGCCGCGGTGTAAGCGATGACCCGGGGGCGATCGGGAGGTGGTGGACGGTGTTGACCACATCGGCGCCGATCTTGCCGCCGTAAAGCGCCTCGATCCCCGAGCGACCGATCTGCTCGTAAGTGCGGGCCAGAGCGGGGTTGCGAAGAATCGTCCCGGCGGAGAGCGGCTGACCGTCGCTCAAGAACAGCTTGCGCGTGGAGGTGAAGTCCGTGAAGCGGAAGGCGTTCTCGCGGATCTCCTCCTGAAGCGCCGGGCTGACGGCGAAACCGTGTCTGGCCACCTGCTCGGCCGGCCGAAGGTCGGCGCCGAGGCTGAAGTGCCCCCAACGGCTGAGCGCCGTCTGCCAGGTCTTCAGCGTTCCTGGAACACCGACCGACAGACCGCTCGTGACGGCGGTCGGGAAGTCCAGCGGCTTGCCCGTCGAGGGGTCGATGAACAGGTTCTGGTTCGCCGTCGCGGGCGTCGTCTCCCGGCCGTCGATCGTGTACACGCGGTGGGTGTGGGCGTCGTAGTAGACGAAGTAGCCGCCGCCGCCGATCCCGGCCACGAGCGGATCGGACACGCCGAGCGTCGAGGCCACGGCCACGGCGGCATCGGCCGCGCTGCCGCCGTGGCGCAGCACGCTCAGGCCGGCGTTGGTCGCGGTCGGCGTATCGGAGGCGACCGCGCCGCCGAAGCCCGTCGCGGTGGGCCTCTTGGCCACCGCCGCGGGGACGACGGCCAGCAGAGCGGTGATCAGGACGGTCAGTGAAATGGTGATTCGGCGCATGACCTCCCGTATGCCCACGAGACCCGCGCGTTATTCACGGATCGATCACATCGCTGCACAGGCGCCCGCGCCGGGCGCGAGGCCAGGCAGCAGATCCCTAGGCCAAGTGCTGGCGGTGAGCGAGGGCGGCCGCCTCGGTCCGGCCTTGGACTCCGAGTTTGCTCAGGATCCGGGATACGTGGACGCTGGCCGTCTTCTCGGCCATGAACAGGGCGGCGCCGATCTGGCGGTTGGTCGCCCCCTCCGCGACCAGGGCCAGGACCTGGCGCTCGCGGGGCGTGAGCCCGAACGGATCCTCGGCTTCGGCTTTCCCGTCGCCGCGTGGCTCCGCCAGCGCCGCGCCGAGCTCCAGGCGCCCGCGGTCAGCCAGCCCGCGGACCTCGGCCACCAGCCAGGCCGAGCCAAGCCGCTCAGCGGCGGCCAGCGCAGCGCGCGCTGCCTCGGCGCCGGCGCCGCGCTCACCGGCGCTTACGTGGCATTCGGCCTCGCGCCAGCGGGCCATCGCCGCCGAATAGGGGCGCTCGACGCTCTCGTAGGCCTCGGCGGCGCGCGCCCAATCTCGCGCCGCCGCCCGCCCTCGGGCTCGCGCCATCTCCGCCTTGGCCTCGGCCAGGTGCGCGCGTTCCACGGGTCCACCCTCCTGGGCGGCGGCGGCGAGACGATCGAGGTGGATGCGGGCCCGGGTCAACGCGTCCCGAACCACCCCACGCTCGCGCAGATCACGTCCGCGCTGGGCCCAGTCGGCCTCAACGCGCATTCCGATCGCGGTCACCCGGGCGATCTGCATCACGTCGTCGGTGCACAGCTCGAGGCGGTCAAGGGCGCGCTGCACGCCCTGACGGGCGCCGACGAGGTCGTGCCGGCGGCGGCACAGCTCGCCGGACAGGGCACCTAAGAGGCCGATGAACTGAGGCTGATCGGAAGCGTCGACGAGGGGCTCGGCGATCTCGATCGCCTCCCCGGCCCGGTCGAGGTCGCCCTCGCCCAGCGACAGCTCGGCCTCGCGCAGGTGGCGAACCATCAGGACAACGCCGGTCAGCCGTGCCGGCGGTGGCGTCAGGTAGTCACGGGCCATCTTCCAGTCGCCGGAGGCAAAGGCGAGCTCGGACACGGTCATGGTCAGCCAGTCATGGGATCGAATCATGCGCCCGGGATTG
>DASXHG010000426.1:0-2247 GCA_036488625.1 Solirubrobacteraceae bacterium
GCTCGCGGTCGCGGATCAGCATCCACACGTAGGCCAGGAGATGGTGGCTCAGGTAGACGGGCTGGGCGCGCTGCAGGTGGGTGTAGCCCGGCATCGGCCAGTCGATGTGGCGCTCGGCGACCTCGACCAGTGTCGTCGCCAACCTCCCTGCGCGGGCCAGAGCGTCGTGGGCGTGGGCGCGGACGAACATGGCCATGTCGGTGGCGACCTGATCGTTGCGAGAGCGCGCGGTGTGGAGCTTGCCCCCCACGGGCCCAACGATCTGGGTCAGGCGGCGCTCGATCGCCATGTGGATGTCCTCGTCATCCTCGGCGAACGGGAAGCTGCCGTCGGAGAGCTCGCGCCGGACCTGTTCCAGGCCCTGCTGGATCTGATCGCGATCCTCCGCGGAGATGATTCCCTGCGCGGCGAGCATGCCGGCATGGGCGACGGACTGATCGACGTCGTAGGGGCTCAGGCGCCAGTCGAACGAGATCGAATCGTTGAGGGCGCGAAAACCACTGTGCTGAGGTTCGGTAAAGCGGGAGATGCCCGCATTATGGACGGGCTCAGCGCGCGGGGACTTCCCGCATCGCCTCGAGCTCAGTGCCCGAGGATTTCCCCCAGCGCCTCGGCCACGCGCGTCACCTGTCCCTCGGTCATCTCCGGGAAGAAGGGCAGCGCCAGCGAGCGGGCGGCGACGTCCTCGCAGACCGGAAATTCTCCCTCGCGGTGCCCGAAGCGCTCGCGGTAGAAGCTCATCAGGTGGATCGCCGGCATGTAGGGCTTGCTCTGGATCCCCCGCTCACCGAGCTGCCGGATCACCGTGTCGCGTTCCCGCCCGCGCGGCACCTGGACGACGAACACGAACCAGCCGCGCCGGTCGCCGCCGGTGTCCTCGCAGGGCAGCGACAGCCCCTCGAGGCCGCCGAGCGCGGACCGATACAGCCCCGCCACCCGGCTGCGGCCGGCCAGCATCGCGTCCAGCCGCTCGAGCTGGGCCAGGCCGAGCGCACAGGCGATGTCCGAGAGGCGGTAGTTGAAGCCCAGGCGATCGTGGTCGAGCCAGCCCATGTCGGGCGCGCGGCCCTGGTTGCGCTCCGAATCGATCCGGGCCTTGAGCGCCGGATCGCCCATCGTCACCATCCCGCCCTCGCCGGTGGTGATCTGCTTGTTGGCGTAGAACCCGAACACCGCCGGGTGACCACGCGAACCGACCGGTCGGCCGTCGCCGTGGACCGCCCCGAGCGCCTCGCAGGCGTCCTCGACGATCGGCAGGCCGAGGCGCTCAAAGGCCGGGATATCGGCCGGGTATCCGAACAGGTGGACGGGCAGGATCGCCGTCGTGCGATCGGTAACGGCGGCCGCGGCGGCGTCGGGATCGAGGTTGAGGGTCACCGGATCGACGTCGGCGAACACCGGCCTGGCGCGCTCGAACAGGACCGCGTTGGCGCTGGCCACGAATGAGAACGGGCTCGTCACCACCTCGGCGCCATCGCTGACGCCGACACCGCGCAACGCGAGGTGCAGCCCAGCCGTGCCGCTCGACACCGCGCTCGCATGCTCAACGCCGAGCTGCCCCGCGAAGGCGCGCTCAAATTCCTGAAGCTTGGGGCCAAGCGAGAGCTGGCCGGAGCGCAGCACGGCCAGGACGGCATCCTCCTCCTCGGGACCGAGGACCGGACGCGCCAGCGGCACCTGCTCGAGCTCGGTCGCGCTCACCGGTAGCGACCCACGCGTCATGACCCGGGGGCCGAACCGGCGCGACCAAGCACGGTCCGCTCCCCGGCGACCGGCTGCATGCCACGCTCGAGTGAGTCGACCAGGGCCTCCCACGAGGCTTCGATCACGTTCTCCGAGACCCCGATCGAGCCCCACAGCTCCTCGCCGTCCGACGCGTCCAAGAGCACGCGGGTGACCGCACCCGTGCCCTTGGCCTCGTCGAGGATGCGGACCTTGAAGTTGACCAGCTCGATGTCGCGCAGGTGGGGGTGGATCTCGACCAGGGCGTCGCGCAGGGCGCGGTCGAGCGCGTTCACCGGACCGTTGCCTTCGGCGGTGCGCACGTAGCGCTCGCCGTCGACCCAGATCTTGATCGTGGCCTCCGTCTCGACCTTGCCGTCGGCGCGCTTCTCGGCGAGCACGCGCCAGGACTCCAGGCGGAAGAGCGGCTCGTACCCGCCGGACTCCCGGCGCATCAGCAGCTCGAAAGACCCGTCGGCGGCCTCGAACTGGAAGCCTTCGTGCTCGAGGTCCTTGACACGCTCG